>CAZMPS010000013.1:0-1300 GCA_964568305.1 uncultured Burkholderiaceae bacterium | reverse complement strand
ACGAAGATAAGACCGATTATCGTCGAGTCAAAGAATGTCTAGCTGATGCATTGCTGCGTTTTGCTACGGGGACGTATGTTGTGTGGTACCCAATTTTGCAAAGAGCAGAATCGCGTCAGTTACCAGAACATTTAAAACAACTACCTGCGCAGGATTGGTTGAATGTGACTTTGTCGGTAAGCACACCGTCACCGGATGGTTTTGGTTTGCATAGCAGTGGGATGTTTATCCTCAATCCGCCTTGGATTTTGGCACCAATTTTGCAAGAAATGATGCCTTATCTGGTTTCTTCTTTGGGGGAGGATGATGGGGCTAATTTTAAGATTGAGACCGGATCTTTATCGCATGATGCAAAGCGAAAGGCACAACTTTCTAAATAACGGCTAAAAAGGCTAAAAAAGGCGTCGTTTCAGAAATAGTGACGCCCTTTGATAAAAATTTGAGCCTGTAAATTAATTTTTGTTACTTTTTGATTGTTTTGATTACATGCACAATCCGAAAGCTCGAACAACGCCACCTAATCTAATCAGTAGGACCGAGACTGTGTAACTGTCTAAATTTCCACCGGAGTGCGAAGGTCTGGCCGTACCCACTTTAAAAGACATCGCTCTGATTCTATCTCCATCTAAAGGGCCATCTTCGTAGCTTTTTAAATCAGAACCAATCGATTCAATATTTACTAGGGGGAGGTAGTGTACTTCATTACCTCTGGCCGCAAAGTTTATGGTGCCTTCTTCTTCAGGATCTCCACTTGCTGTTTCTCTTGCTCGTATCAGTAACTCCGGTGCATTATCCATAGGGCCCGTAATCTTTCCCATACTATCGTCTACGGTAAAGACGGTTTTTCCTCGAATGTACACGTTATCATCCCCCTCTCTATGGAGGTAGACTCTGGGAAGTTTTTTATCTGGCGTTTGTTCCCCTATCCAAGCACTCATGCGAGAAGCGACACGCGCTACCCTAGCAGTTTTTCCACCGGGATCAGGCAAACTAACCAAGCAATCAGCTAAATTTCTAGATGATGGTAGTTTTAATATGTTGCTAATCTTGCTTATTTGATCAGTGCTGATGGGTTGACCATTAATTTGTATGTCTTTGAATCGTACACCTTCATTTTGTTTTGGTACGGTTTGGGGGGTAAATCCAGCGTAGACGTTTGATGCCACCATGGCCAATAGCGTCACAAGTATCTTTGGTTTCATATTCTCTCCTCCTCGAATAAAACGTCTCTTGTGAAAATATAGTAGGGGGCCTCGAAAAACCGCCCCAGCCGTGGCATGATGTCAGCACATCAACCTTG
>CAZMPS010000012.1:5859-18227 GCA_964568305.1 uncultured Burkholderiaceae bacterium | reverse complement strand
CCTTGGCCATTCATGGATTTGGCGCATTTCTTAGCCAGAGTAAAGAAGCCCAGCGTGGTGACTTATCACTCCGATATTATCCGGCAGCAAGCCTTGCTCAAATTCTATCGGCCGTTGAAACGACGTTTTTTGGAAAGTGTGGATTGCATCGCAGCGACCTCGCCTAATTACTTTTCGACCAGTCACGTTTTAGAGCGTTATAAAGACAAGGTGACGGTGATTCCGATTGGTTTGGATAAAGGTATTTATCCTCAACCTGAGGCAGACCGCGTACTCCAGTGGCAACAACGTTTTTCAAAACCCTTCTTTTTGTTCGTTGGCGTGATCCGTTACTACAAAGGTTTGCACATTTTGTTGGATGCTGTGCAGGGAACGGATTATCCGGTGGTGATTGTGGGGGCTGGTCCGATTGAGCAAGAGTTAAAACGCCATGCTCAGGATTTAGGCTTAAAAAACGTGGTTTTTCTGGGCGCGATATCAGAAGAAGACAAAGTGGCTTTATTACAATTATGTTTCGCAGTGGCTTTTCCTTCTCATTTGCGTTCTGAGGCGTTTGGTATTTCGCTGTTGGAAGGTGCGATGTATGGCAAACCAATGATTTCTAGCGAAATTGGTACGGGGACCAGTTATATCAATATTCACGGCGAAACTGGTTTGGTGGTGCCACCTGGTGATGCGGCGGCATTTCGTGCTGCGATGCGTTCTTTGTGGGACAACCCTGAGCTCGCCAGCAAAATGGGCGAGCGCGCAGAAGCTAGGTATTGGGATCTATTCACCGCCGATAAAATGGCGGCAAGCTATGTCGCTCTATATCATCAACTCGTTAATTAAAAATTATGCAAAACACCTTGTTGCTAGTGGATGGCTCTAGCTATTTGTATCGCGCCTTTCATGCCTTACCGGATTTGCGCAATACGCAAGGCCATCCTACTGGCGCTATTTACGGCATGATTAATATGTTGCGTCGGTTGCGGCAGGATTTTCCTGCTGCTTACCTTGCTTGCGTGTTTGATGCGAAAGGAAAAACCTTTCGCGATGATCTGTATCCTGAATACAAAGCACAACGGCCATCAATGCCAGCCGATTTGGCACAACAGATAGAGCCAATTCATGAAGCCGTGCGCGCTATGGGCTGGCCGATTTTGATGGTGGAAGGCGTTGAAGCGGATGATGTAATAGGCACGCTGGCGGTGGAAGCAGTCAAGCATGACATGGCATGTGTCATTTCAACTGGCGACAAGGATTTGGCGCAATTGGTGAATCAGCATGTGACGTTGATTAACACGATGAATAATGAAAAACTCGATCATGCCGGTGTGATCGCTAAGTTTGGTGTGCCACCAGAGCGCATCGTTGATTATTTGTCCTTGATTGGCGATATGGTGGACAACGTGCCTGGTGTTGCTAAAGTTGGTCCGAAAACGGCGCTTAAATGGTTGTCACAATACGACACGCTAGAAAATGTCATGGCACATGCTGAGCAAATCAGTGGTGTGGTCGGCGAGAATTTACGCAATGCCTTGGGTTGGTTGCCGCAAGCACGCACTTTGGTCACGATCAAAACGGATTGTGATTTGTCCCAGCATTTGCATTCGATTACCGAATCGCTTGCCGCCCAGCCAGAAAACCCCACGGCTTTGATCGATTTTTATACTCGTTATGGTTTTAAAACCTGGTTGCGTGAATTAATAAATACAACAAATACAACAAATACAACAAATACAACGAGTACAACCAATTCGGCACAAGATGTATTAGAACAAGCGCCAAGCATGGCAGGGGCGCGTACAACCACCAAGACTGAATATGAAACGGTGCTAAGCGAAGCACAATTGGATCAATGGTTGGAAAGAATCAACGCCGCAGACTTAACGGCAATTGATACGGAAACGACATCTTTGATTCCCATGCATGCGCAGTTGGTGGGGATTTCCCTGTGTTGCCAGCCTGGACGTGCTGCGTATATCCCTGTTGCGCATCGTTATCCTGATGCGCCTTTGCAATTGACGCGTGATTTTGTTTTGTCCAAATTGAGGGCTTGGTTGGAAGATCCCAGCAAGCCCAAGCTGGGTCAACATTTGAAATACGATAGCCATGTTTTTGCTAATCATGGCATTACCTTGCGCGGCATTGCACATGATACGTTGCTCGAATCGTATGTATTCGAATCGCATAAAAGCCACGATATGGATAGCCTGGCGTTGCGCCATTTAAATCATCAAACCATCAGTTTTGAAGAAGTGTGCGGCAAGGGCAGTGCGCAAATTGGTTTCGATGAAGTCAGCCTGGAGCGTGCAACGCAGTATGCGGCAGAAGATGCCGACATCACGCTGCAACTGCATCAGGCGATGTGGCCGCATATTGTTGAGGATGCAAAATTAAGCCACATCTACAAAAACATCGAGATCCCTGTTGCGGTGACGTTGCAAAAAATGGAGCGCAACGGCGTGTTGATCGACCTGGACTTGCTCACAACGCAATCACATGAACTGGGCAAGCGCATGTTGGAGTTGGAGCAGCAGGCGTATGAGTTGGCGGGTCAGCCGTTTAATTTGAATTCGCCTAAACAATTGGGCGAATTGTTTTTTGAAAAATTAAAACTTCCAGTCGTCAAAAAAACGCCTTCTGGCGCCCCCTCCACTGATGAAGAAGTCTTGCAAAAACTGGCAGAGGATTTCCCCCTGCCTAAGATTTTGCTGGAATATCGCGGCATGGCGAAATTGAAATCGACCTACACCGACAAATTGCCAAAAATGCGTAATCCCGACACGGGGCGTGTGCATACCAATTATGCGCAGGCGGTGGCGGTGACGGGGCGGTTGGCGTCGAATGAGCCGAATTTACAGAATATTCCCATCAAAACCAAAGAAGGTCGCCGCATCCGCGAAGCGTTTGTAGCACCGATGGGTAGCGTGATTGTTTCTGCTGACTATTCACAAATCGAATTACGTATCATGGCGCACATTTCTGGCGATGTGAATATGTTGCGCGCTTTTGCTGAAGGCGAAGATATTCACCGCGCCACTGCGGCGGAAGTGTTTGGTGTGTCGCCGCTGGAAGTGAGCAGCGAGCAGCGGCGCTATGCCAAAGTGATTAATTTTGGCTTGATTTATGGCATGAGTGCATTTGGTTTGGCGGGCAACTTGGGCATAGAGCGTGCTGCTGCGCAAAATTACATCGATAAATATTTCCAACGCTTTTCCGGCGTCGCGCAATACATGGCGGATACGCGTGCTCAAGCCAAGCAGCAGGGCTATGTCGAAACGGTGTTTGGCCGACGTTTATGGCTGCCTGAAATCAACTCCCCCAACGGCTTACGCCGCCAAGGCGCCGAGCGCGCTGCGATCAATGCGCCTATGCAAGGAACGGCAGCAGATTTGATCAAATTGGCCATGATTGCGGTGCAAAACTGGTTGGAAGAGCAAAAATTGGCCAGCAAAATGATTATGCAAGTGCATGATGAATTGGTGCTGGAAGTGCCGGAAGCTGAATTGGCCTTAGTGCGTGAACAATTACCGCAATTGATGGCGCAGGTGGCGCAATTGAACGTTCCCTTGATTGCTGAGGTTGGGGTCGGGAAGAATTGGGATGAAGCACATTAATTATTATTTATCCGTCGTTTCCGCGGTTTGAGGCGGGAGCGATGGAAGAAAAAAACCATCAATTTTTATGAATTAAAAGAATAATGAAGGAATAAGCATGAAACCAAAAATAGCCATCGTCATGGGTTCAAAAAGTGATTGGCCGACTTTGTCTCTGGCGAGCGAATTATTAAGCGAGTTTGGCGTCAGTTGGCAGGCAGAAGTGGTATCGGCACATCGTACGCCAGAAAAATTATTCCACTTTGCTAGCAATGCCAAAGCGCAGGGATTTAGTTTGATTATTGCTGGTGCGGGTGGCGCAGCGCATTTGCCTGGGATGGTGGCAGCCATGACGCCTTTGCCCGTGTTGGGTGTGCCAATACAAAGCAAGACGTTGAATGGAATTGATAGTTTGTTGTCAATTGTGCAAATGCCTAAAGGTGTCGCTGTTGGGACGCTGGCGATTGGCATTGCGGGTGCGTTTAATGCAGCTCTTTTGGCGATTCAAATGCTGGCTTTGCATGACGCTGATCTCGCTGCCAAATTAGATATTTGGCGAGAAAAGCAAACGCAAACCGTATTGGCGGACGATCAGTTAGGAAGCGAATTATGAAAGTAGCTGTATTAGGCAATGGCCAGCTCGGCGCCATGTTGCAGCAGGCGGGTTTGCGTATTGGTATGGATGTGCAGTTACTCGATATAGAAACGGATTTTTTGCCACCAGTAAATGTACCGATTACTGCTGAACGTGAGCATTGGCCGACCAATCTGTTTACTGAATCCCTGCGACGTCATCCAGGCTGGCTCAACAGCGCCGCTTTTGACAATTTAGCCAATCGCATTCGGCAGAAAACCCTGCTGGACGAGTTGGAACTACCCACCGCACCATGGTGCACTGTAGCAACCGGCATGTCGCAGGCCACATTGCATCAAAAACTGGGCGCAGATATTTTCATGAAACGTGCTAGTGGTGGCTACGATGGACGTGGTCAGCAGCGTTTGAGGGAAGGTGTGGTGAGTGAGTTGCCAGATTGGGCAGACGATGCGGTAGCGGAACAGGCGATTCGTTTTGAAACCGAAGTCTCCATCATCGGTGCGCGTGGTTTGGATGGTCAAATCGTGTATTACCGCTTGACTGAAAATCGGCATGACGACGGCGTGTTAACGATTAGCCTGAGCCAACCAGAACGCTTCACGCTTTTGCAGCCCAAAGCAGAACAGATGTTGCGCACAGTGATGGAGGCACTCGATTACGTGGGCGTTATGGCGATCGAATGTTTTCTCGTCAACGGCCAACTACTCATCAACGAAATTGCCCCACGGGTGCATAACTCCGGCCATTGGACACAAGCTGGTGCATCAATCAGCCAGTTTGAATTACATCTACGTGCTGTGTGTGGATTGCCTTTGCCGCAACCAGAGCAACCAGGTTCTAGCATGATGCTTAACCTATTAGGGCTTGCTTATGACACCGCATGGCTCACACATAGCGCAGCGCAACTACACTGGTACGGCAAAAGTCTACGACCAGGCCGCAAAATGGGCCATCTCAATTTTTATCATCCAGATTCAACACAGCTTGCGACCTGGCTTGCGGAATTGGAGCTTCCTGCCAATCTGGAAAATGCCCGTGCTTGGGCATTGGCGCGGTTGGGCTAAATCAATATAAGGGACAAGGTTGCAGCACTTATGTATCACTTAAGGCTGCAACCGCTGCGTACCCCATTCACCATCAGATTGCTTGATATACACAATCCGATCATGCAGGCGTGAATTGCGGCCTTGCCAGAATTCCAAATAATCGGGAATCAATCGGTAACCACCCCAATGTGCTGGACGTGGTGGATTGTCGCCATATTCGGTTTGTACCTGGATAAATTTCTCTTCTAAGATTGCCCGATTCTCCACAATTTGGCTCTGTGCTGAGGCGATTGCACCGAGGCGGCTGTTTAGTGGGCGGCTTTCAAAGTAGATATCATTTTCTGCTGCGGATATCTTTTCAACGCGTCCTTCGATGCGAACTTGGCGCTCTAGTTCTACCCAATGGAATAACAAAGCTGCGTGCGGATTACTTTCTAAATCCTGCCCTTTACGGCTACTGTAATTGGTAAACCAGGTAAAGCCGCGTTGGTCAAATTCTTTAATTAAAACAATGCGGCTGGATGGACGACCTTGGGCATTAATGGTTGCCAGACTCATGGCATTACGTTCTGGTACTTGTGCCAGTCTGGCCTCTTCAAACCATTTTGAAAATTGCTCAATTGGATCAGATGCGACGTCCGATTTTGATAATTGAGCACGACTGTATTCTTTACGCAGGTGGTCGATTGACATGGGAAATTAAAAACAAAAAGTATTTTAAAAATTATTTAAAATTATTTGATCAAGAATAACGACGTAAACGCATGGAAAATTCTTGTAATGAGGCAATGCCAGAAGCTTCTGCGCGTGCGCACCAGTCTTGTAATTGATGCAGTAATTGATCACGACTAGCGTGTGAGCGCTCCCAAATTGCACCGAGTTCAACACGCATTTCATGCATGGTTTTAAGCACTTTGCTATGTGTAAAGAGTTCTGATAATTGTTGCTTGTGTGATGTTTCTAATTTGGTTGGTTCACGTTGTAAGAGTTTTTTGGATGATTTCAAAAAGCCGGATTCCAATTTTGCTTTTTCCTTGAGGTGGGTGATTTCATCTTGCCAGGCATGTTTGAATGATTTGGCATATTTCGCCATCACGTCATAACGATGCGTGATGACTGCGTGCAAGGTATCAAAATCTACCACTGATTTTGCTAAAGACAATTTAGGTGCAGGCGCTACTTTTTTCACTTTAGCCAGTTTGGCAATTTCTAGTAAGCGGATATATAACCAGCCTATGTCGAATTCATACCATTTGGATGAAAGTTTGGCTGAGGTGGCGAAGGTGTGGTGATTGTTGTGCAACTCTTCACCGCCGATCAAAATGCCCCATGGCATGAGATTGGTGGCAGCATCCGCGCAGTCGTAATTGCGATAACCCCAATAATGCCCAGCGCCATTGATGATGCCGGCGGCAGTGACAGGGATCCACAGCATTTGCACAGCCCATACGGTGACACCGATTACACCAAATAGTAAGACATCAATTATCAACATGAAAATGATGCCGATCCAGCTGTAAGGGGTGTACACGTTCCTTTCTATCCAATCGTTTGGTGTGCCATGACCATATTTTTTCATTGTTTCTGGTTTTTTTGATTCGATGCGATACAGTTCAGCACCTTCTAATAATACTTTTTTGATGCCATAGATCACTGGACTGTGTGGGTCTTCTGCAGTTTCACATTTGGCATGATGTTTGCGATGGATAGCGGCCCATTCTTTTGTGACTTGACCAGTGGTAAGCCAAAGCCAAAAGCGGAAGAAGTGGCTAGGAATAGCATGCAAATCTAGCGCGCGATGCGCCTGGCAGCGATGTAAGAAAATGGTGACGCTAGCAATTGTGATGTGCGTGACGACTAATGTGTAGACGAAAATTTGCCATCCGCTGGCATGAGTGATGCCATGAGAGGCAAAATTAAGGAAAGCATATAGTCCATCTGCTAGGCTGTTTGGAAACATTGAGACTCCAGTGATTAATGTAATTTCTATTATTTTTGGTAGATTTTGTGTTTTTAGGTGTTTTTAGGTATTTTTTAATTGCTTTTATTTATTTTTATCGATATTTATTGATTTTTATGACGCGTATCACATAAGGCGCACATGATGTGCAATGAGATACATTACGCCGTATTAAAAAATAAACATTTATTTAAATTTCGCCAAGATTGTACGCTGTTTTGCGTTAAATATTGCCTTGATTGCTAACGATTCTGATGTCTCGTTGAGGATAAGGTATGTTGACATTGTGTGCTTGTAGCACGCGCAAAATAGTTTGATTCACTTCAGATAGGATGTTGGTGCGACCATTTTCTGGGTCTGCAATCCAGAATCCAATTTCCAAATCCAGGCCATTGTCGCCTAGTTTGAGTAACAAAGCCTGTGGGGCAGGTGTTGTGGCGATGCGTTTGATGGCAGCAATCTCGGTTTCCAGTAAGTGTAAAACATGTGTGACATCACTTTGATAATCAATCGTGATTTGTGTCGCCAGCCTTACACTGCGATTACTTAATGAGTAGTTTTGTACTGGCGAAAAGACTAGCATTTCATTTGGAATAATCGATTCAATTCCGTCCATCCCTTGTAATATGGTGTAACGGGAATTGATATGGGTAACTTTGCCATAATATTTATCCACCATGATCATGTCATCAATGGAAATACTACGGTCTAATAAAATCACAAAACCTGAAACATAATTACCTGCGATTTTTTGTAAACCTAAACCCAGTCCAACTCCTAAAGCACCGCCAAAGACAGATAAGACAGTCAAGTCTATGCCAGCCATTGATAGGCTGATTAGTAATCCGATGAGAATTAATAAGGCGCGTGCCATACGTGCCATGACAACACGTAGCGAGGTGTGAATAGCATGCATCTGCATCAAGCGTTCTTCTAATGCAGTGCCGGCCCAGAGTGCAATAATTAATATCGAAACAACAGAAATAACTGCTTGTAGAATGGTCGAAACAGCGATTTTGTGGCGTCCAAATGGAATGACTGTCTCATTCATATAGCTCAGTAAATCAGGCCATAAACCCGTGATATATAAAGCAACGCTACTCCAAATTAGCGTAGCAAATAATTTTTCTAGCAATAACAACGTGCTAGCCAAGTTGTTTTGCCGCATGAAAATACGCCGCAGAATATAAAATACCAAGCGAATCAGGGCAAAAGAAGCCATGAGTGGTATTGCTACTTGTAATAAATTTACATGTTGCAATTTTTCCAGTGCTAACTTGGAAACAATAAATAAAGTCAAGGTCAGTAATGGTGCGAGGACATGAACAAAGCTGCCAATACCAAATCGCACTACAGGTGTGAATTTATCTTTCTTGGATTTGTATGTTTTGCGTAAGAAGTAAGTTAATCCCCATCCCAAACCAATGGACACAACAATTGCGCCGACTTGGCACAAGATACCTGGTATGTGCATGTCGTCCCATAAGTCGTGTACCAAATTGGCAAGCAAGTTGTGTGTCATAAATTTATTTAATTATTTCTAAATATCGTTGCGTCTTGCTTGTGCCGTTCCCAATTCGCTGCATAACGGGAGGCGAGTGCAGTGTTTTGACGAATGACTAAAATATTTTCCGCGTTTTTATGTTGCGCTGCCCAGGTGAAATTGTAACTGCCCGTAATCACGATAGGATTGGGCGTGGTGGCATCCATCACCATGGTTTTATTGTGGGCATTTTGATATTTGGTTTCCAGCCAAACCGGGATGCCTGCCTCCGCCAACATGGCGATTTTAGATGAGCTATTTTGCGTCGTCGTTTTCTCATCGGCTAGTACCCGTACATCGATGCCACGTTGATGTGCTTTGATGAGTGCGGTAGCGATGTTTTTGCTGGTGAATGAATAGGCTTGCACCAGGATTTGTTTTTTCGCGCTATCTATCGTGTCGATGATTAATTCTTCGACATTATCCCAAGGTGTAAATGCTACCTGGATGGTGCCTTTTGCTTCTAATGGCACTTCCTTTTCACGGAAGCCAAGTGAGGTGGCGGATGTGGTGAAGACCGTTGTTATTACTGTTACGCTGAGTACTAACAGTAATAACAGGCGAGAACGATATTTGGTCATACTTTGCGTTCAAATACGGCGGCAAAAAATCCATCAGTTTGATGCACATGTGGCAGCAGTTTTAGATAGTCTTCCATCTCCAGCGGAATTTTTTGTTCAGCTAACACGTCTTTCATGGGAAGCAACGAGAACTGTTCATGGCTGGCTAAAAACTGTGCAACGACGGCTTCATTTTCTTGTTGCAATACACTACAAGTTGCATACACCAGGCGTCCACCTGGTTTTAACAAGCGGGCAGCACCAGACAAAATGGCATGTTGTTTGGTTTGTAGTTCGCCGATTGCATCAGCGGATTGACGCCATTTGACATCGGGGTTACGGCGCAAGGTTCCTAGGCCGCTACAAGGTGCATCCACCAGCACACGATCAACTTTTCCTGCCAGACGTTTGATTTTGGCGTCTTTTTCATGGGCGATTAATACCGGATGGACATTCGACAAACCGCTTTTCGCCAAGCGTGGTTTGAGCTTGGCCAAGCGTTTCTCTGACACATCAAATGCATACAAACGACCGGTATTGCGCATCGCAGCACCAATTGCCAAGGTTTTTCCGCCAGCACCAGCGCAAAAATCGACGATCATTTCGCCGCGTTTCGCACCTACGATTTGCGCTAATAATTGGCTGCCTTCGTCTTGTACTTCGATTGCACCGTTTTTGAATAAAGTCAAATTGTGCAAAGAAGGTTTTTGCAAAATACGCAAACAGAGTGGTGCATAAGGCGTTGTTTCGCACAAAATGGGTGCAGTGGCGAGAGCTGTTTTCACTTCTTCTAGCGTGGCTTTGATGGAATTAACACGCAAATCCAATGGCGCTGGTCGATTTAATGCGTCGGCTAATTGCAGCGTATCCTCTTCGCCGTATTGTGCGATTAGGTGATCAAGTAGCCATTGCGGCAAGTTGCTACGCATGGTGATGGGTAACAAATTGCGGTCAATTTCGGCCATGCGCGTCAGCCATGCAACCTCCTCTTCCGATAAACCGCCCAATGCATCAATGCCAACTGCTTCAACCAAACCCAGCAAAATCAAACGACGCATGGCGGAAGAATTGCCTGCTTCGGCGAAATTGCTGTAAAAAAGCTTATTTCGCAACACCGCATACACACCTTCGGCAATAGCGCCACGTTCACGTCCACCTAAGCGTGGGTGATCGCGGAAATAGCGTGACAGAGTGTTATCAGCGGGTGCGCTAAAACGTAGTACTTCACGCAATACTTGTTCAGCATGGGTAATGATCGCTGGGGGCAATCTCATGGTTATTCCTTGATAATTCTTTGATAAAGAGGGATGAAGATATTGCCTGGCTTTTTATGCGATTTTGGTAGCAATTTCTGTCGGCAATGTTTGCGTTTTCTTTACTGTTTTTACCGTTACCCGGCCTTGGTCAAGCGACAGTTTATCCTCGACCAGCCAGCGTATGGCACGTGGATAAATAATATGTTCTTGAGCGAGCACGCGGGCTGCTAGAGTAACCTCATCATCCTCTTCCAGCACAGGGACTGCTGCTTGCGCAATGATGGGGCCGTGATCCAAGTCCGCAGTCACAAAATGCACAGTACTACCGTGTATTTTGACGCCAGCCTCAAGCGCCTGACGGTGCGTATGCAATCCAATAAAACTGGGCAATAAAGAAGGATGAATATTCAACAAACGGCCAGCATAATGCGCCACAAAAGGCGCAGTCAGAATACGCATAAAGCCAGCCAAAATCACGATGTCGGGTGCGAACTGGTCTATTGTCGCTTGCAGCGCGGCATCAAAGCTTTCACGTGTTGGGTAGGTCGTATTTTCAACGACTACGGTGGTAATACCTTGTTGTTGTGCATAGTTGAGCCCCGCAGCATTAGCACGATTGCTGATCACGGCGACGATGTTGGCTGGCCATTTTTCAGCGCGGGCAGCACGTACGATCGCTTCCATATTGCTGCCGCGGCCAGAAATCAAAATAACAATATTTTTCATAGCGCGCATTGTACCTGTAACCGCTTATGGCTGTGGCATTCCCGCTATTGCCGACATTTCTAATTGCATCCAGGTTTCATCAAAATACACGCCATCGACGTTGACTGACTTGGGTTCTATGCCGTAGATTTTGAATCCCAGTGACTCGTATAAACGGTTTGCTGCGCTGCTTGTTCCCGTTGTGCTGAGATTGATGTGTAGGACGCCTGGTAGTGTGCGGGTATCCTCAATGGCGGTCTGAATCAGTTTTCGGCCTATTCCTTGTTGGCGTTTGTTAATTGTCACATACATTCCCCACAACATCGCTTTGTGGAATTGTTTGCCGAATGGGGAGCGACAAATACCAACTGTGCCGATTAAATTGTTTGTTTCATCGAAGGCACCTAAAAAAAAATCACCACGTCCATGATCATCTAAGAGTTAGACGAAACCTGTTTTTGGTTTGGCGATGAATTCGTTTACCGATTCACAAAACGCAGCGGGTGTATCTTGCGCAGCTTCAATAATCAGTGCTTTGAAAATTTCAGCATCTGTACGGTGGTTTAAGCGTCGAATGGTTAACATGTATTTGGATTGATCTTTCTTAAAATAATTGTGTACGTATTGAGCGTATATCAACACATATAGCTTTATTTATTATTCCTGGGAAATATTAGGTTTAATGTAAAAAGTATAACCAATACCCTGCATCTTATGTTGAGTATTGTGTTGTTGAATCCTGGGGAGGCGGCTGTTTTTTAAGCAGGTGGAAAGCGCAATTGAGAGAAATTGCGCCCGTTCAGGATGGCTTTTCGTTCAATGTCTGTTGCTGAGCTAATCCATCCTTTTTGTTCAAGAAAAACGAGGAAGGCGCGTGTACTCACCTTGCGGCAATTGTCGGGTAACAAGAAGCTGGATCGCGCGATTTTGTGATCTTCAAATAGAAATACGCCGATAGGTGGTGCAGCCATTAATGCAAACTCATTCATCGCTTCTTGTATTGCAAACTCACCAAGATTAGATTTTTTGGGTGTTGTTGAAGTAGAGGTTAAATCTGATTTTGAAGTTGATGCTGATGCCTGCATTGCTTGGGTTTGCAAAAAATACTGACATGTTTTGGTT
>CAZMPS010000012.1:1033-5759 GCA_964568305.1 uncultured Burkholderiaceae bacterium | reverse complement strand
TGATGCTGATGCCTGCATTGCTTGGGTTTGCAAAAAATACTGACATGTTTTGGTTGGTATTATTTGTAATTGATTGACCTCAAGCCAATCGGCAATCATCTGGCTGGTTGGCGTTTGATTGCGCGTGACCTCGTGCTGCACCATATCAACAATTTGGACTGTCCAGCCAGGTTTAAAAAGCAGGGACAATGCTTCGGCATAAGCGAGTGTAATCAATGGGCCTGCGTCAGGTAGCAGCAAAATAGGAGGCGTGTCTTTCACGTTGATCTTAAGATGCTAGAGCATGCAGATTGTTGACCATCTCATCTGTACTTGATTCAGGTAAACGTGGCATGGGTAGATGTGCTTGTACCATCAACAAGAATAAATCTTCTGCGCTGTCGATACCTAATGTTTTCATGGCGGTATTGTTATCAATACGGCCTAAAGAAAAATCCAGCAAGGTTTTAAAATTTTGATTATTTGAAGCCTCTGCCATTTCAAATGTCTCTACCAAATAGCGTAATTCCGCATTGAAAATGGCATTGATGGAGGTATCCGATTTAGCTGCAATGATTTTGGCACGCTTGAGCAATGTGCGGTCCACCGCGCTGGTGAAGTTGATTGTTGTTGCCATGATGGTTTTACCTATTATTAATGAAGCACACAAATAAGTGTAACACGTGATCATGTGTTTTATCTTGGTATTTTATTGTTATTCGGTTAATCTTCTAACCCATTGCGCAAACGCGTCATTTTCAAATTTGTAGGTATCCCTTGGTGATTTGACCACTACATCAGCCAGTTATACTGAATTATTTGTGATTTGTATAATTACACAAAGTGCTGATAATTTCGTATAACGACTCACTCAGCTTTAGGTTTCGCCAACAGCGCCTTCAAATTCGCCAAGCGGTTTTGCGGTGTGATGATTTCTTCTTCGGTGGGAATGGCGATGCCTTGGTCTAATTTCATTTCTTTGATGAAACGAGACATGTCGCAATGCACGCTGTCTCTGGCGCGTTTGCGTTTTTTGCACCAGCTGACGTGCAGGCTGCGTTGGGCGCGGGTGATGCCGACGTACATTAGGCGGCGTTCTTCTTCAATGCGGGCGGCGAGTGTGTCGGCGGGGGCGTCTGGGTCACCTTTGTGGGGCAGGATGCCTTCTTCCACCCCTACCAGAAAAACATGCGGAAATTCCAATCCCTTCGATGCATGTAAAGTTGACATCCGCACAGCGTCGGGTTCTTCATCGCGGCCTTCCAGCATGGTCATCAGGGCGACCATTTGTGTTAATTCCAACAGGCTTTTTTCCGCATCTTCTTCATATTTGCCGCCATTGCCTTTTTGTTTCAGCCAGGTCGTAAAGTCCAGCACGTTTTGCCATTTGCTTTGTGCTTGTCTGTCATCGAAGTGGTTGTACAAATACGCTTCGTAATTGATTTCTTTCATCATGTCATCCAGCACAGCAGCGGCATTTTCGCCCTTGCCGGAAGGCCCGACACGGCTGGCGCGTGCTTCTAATTGATTGATGAAATCACCAAATTCACGCAGCGGAGTGAGTTGTCTAGATGTGAGTTGTGCCTCAATTCCGCCTTTGAAGATCGCTTCAAATAAAGAGCATTGCCATTGACCGGCATAAGCGCCCAATACTTCCAATGTGGATTGGCCGATGCCGCGTTTGGGTGTGGTGACGGCGCGGATGAAGGCCGGGTCGTCGTCATTGTTGGCGATCAGGCGTAGGTAGCTGATGATGTCTTTGATTTCTGCTCTGTCGAAAAAGCTTTGCCCGCCCGACATGGTGTAAGGGATATGTTCACGTCGCAGTGCTTGTTCAAACACTCTGGCCTGATGATTGCTACGGTACAAAATGGCGTAATCGGAGAATTTTGCCCGCCGCTCAAAGCGATGGGCCGATAACATGATGGCCACTTGATCCGCTTCCTGCTCGTCATCTTCCATTCCCAATACTTTGATGGGATCGCCCAAACCGTGCTCAGACCATAATGATTTTTCAAACAATTTGGGATTGTTGCCGATGACTTCGTTGGCTGCTTGCAAAATACGTGTGCTAGAACGGTAATTTTGTTCCAGTTTGATGACTTTTAGATCGGGGAAATCAACCTGCAGTGTTTTGAGATTTTCTATCGTCGCACCGCGCCATGCGTAAATCGCTTGATCATCATCACCTACTGCAGTGAACATGGGTTTTTTACCTAGGCCAGTGACGAGTAATTTGACCAATTCGTATTGGCATAAATTGGTGTCTTGATATTCATCCACTAGCAAATAACGTAAGCGGCGTTGCCATTTGTCGCGTATTGCTTGATTGGTACGAAACAATTCCACCGGCAAGCGAATCAGATCGTCAAAATCGACTGCCTGATACGCTGATAAAGTCGCCACATAGTTGCGATAAATCCGCGCCGCCTGGGCTTCATCCTCATCTTTGGCTTGGTTGAGCGCAACGTCTGGCTCAATCAAGTTGTTTTTCCACAACGAAAGGGCGGTTTGGATGCGGCGTATCAGTTGTTTATCGGTTGTGACCGCCAAATCTTGTACTAGCGAAAAACAATCGCTGCTATCCATGATGGAAAAACGATCTTTCAGACCCACCGCTTGCGCTTCCTGACGCAGGATTTTCACGCCCAGCGAGTGAAAGGTGCTGACCGTCAGTTTTTTGGCCTGTTTGGGTTCTTGCAGTAGTGTGCCGATACGTTCCTGCATTTCAGCCGCAGCTTTGTTGGTAAAAGTTAAGGCCGCAATGTGCTGCGCTTCGTAGCCACAATGCTCAATCAAATGCGCGATTTTTTGCGTAATAACGCGCGTTTTCCCTGAACCTGCACCAGCCAACACGAGGCAAGGGCCATCCATGTATTTAACAGCTTCGCGTTGCGGGGGATTGAGGAGTGAAGACATGCGGGATGGCGGTGCAGAATGAAAAACTAAAGAAGCGCTGCATTGTATAACAGGCTTGGGTGATGGGGTTGTTAGGATTATTTTCTAACTTGTTATAATCATCGGTTATTTATTTTTTATTTTTTATTAAATTTATCCATTAAAAATACGCAAAGTAGTAGTTTGAACCATGAAATTTGAACACCTAGTAGAAATCAATGACCCGCGCAATCCTTTGTTGTCTCCACTGACGCGTGAGCAGATATGGCATGGCTTGGTGTTGCGTGCTCAGGCGCCTAAGGTATTTGTACCGCATTTGGATGAGTGCCAGTTGCTTGAAAATAGCAAGAAAGGCTTAACGCGTCAGTTGCGTTATGGTGCATTGATTGTGGTGGATAAAGTGGTGTTTGTACCGCAAGAATATGTGCAGTATGTGGTTGCTGCGCAGCAGGATATTGCGGCATCAAGTTTGGTGATGCGGATAGAAGAGCCTTTACCTGGTCGTTTGTTTGTCCGTTTTGAATATGAGGATGGGCAGGAGGCTAGTACGGACGAAACGACCGCCATGTACAATGATTTTCGTCATGAGGCTTACAAGGCATCCGACATTGACACCATCCACATCATCCGAGAATTAGCGCAACAAGGCCGTTTTGATGCTGCGTTAAATTAAAGTCATTCAGTCATTTAATCATGCAAAATTCTACGATTCATCCCATCGAATACGAGCATCCGCAGTCGGGTGGCAGTTGCGTCGCGCAAGCATGGGCACGCACGCCTGCCATGCCTTCTGCCGAGGAGAAAGCAGCCTTAAAACAACGTATCAAGACCTTGCTAAAGGAAAAGGGTGCTGTGCTGGTGGCACATTATTACGTTGATGCTGACCTACAGGATTTGGCACAGGAAACCGGCGGGTGTGTTTCTGATTCGCTAGAAATGGCTCGCTTTGGACGCGAGCATCCAGCACAAACCTTGGTGGTGGCGGGTGTACGTTTTATGGGCGAAACCGCCAAGATATTGAGCCCAGAAAAACGTGTATTGATGCCAGATTTGGACGCGACTTGTTCCTTGGATTTGGGTTGTCCAGCGGAGGAATTTGCCGCGTTTTGTGATGCGCATCCTGATCGTACGGTGGTGGTGTATGCCAATACCAGCGCGGCGGTCAAGGCACGTGCTGATTGGATGGTGACGTCTTCAATCGGTTTGCAAATCGTGGCGCATCTGCATGCGCAAGGTAAAAAGATTTTGTGGGCGCCTGATAAGCATTTGGGTGGATATATTCAGCAACAAACTGGCGCTGACATGCTGCTGTGGCAGGGTTCTTGCCTGGTGCATGATGAGTTCAAAAGCATCGAACTGGAACTACTGAAAAACGATTATCCCGATGCCAAAGTATTGGTGCATCCAGAATCTCCCGCTGCCGTGGTTGCTTTAGCCGACATGGTGGGTTCCACCTCGCAAATGATTGCCGCAGCGCAAAACATGGATGCGACGACTTTTATCGTTGCGACCGATCAAGGTTTGTTGCATAAAATGAAATTGGCGGCGCCGGGCAAACAATTCATTGCCGCGCCGACGGCTGGCAACAGCGCTACTTGCAAGAGCTGTGCGCATTGCCCTTGGATGGCGATGAATGGCTTAGCGAATTTGGCTGCAGTATTAGAGCAAGGTCACAACGAAATCCACGTAGACCCGACGATAGGGCGCGCGGCGGTGCTATCCATCAATCGCATGTTGAATTTTGCCGCCGCACAAAAAACATCCGTACAAGCCAGTAGTGATTTAGCGAAAGAAGCACAATTATTTTCAGGTATAGGTCCAGCATGACAACGTTAACCAGCACTTTGAT
>CAZMPS010000012.1:0-1023 GCA_964568305.1 uncultured Burkholderiaceae bacterium | reverse complement strand
CAAACCAATATTCAAACTGCTTTGGCAGAAGACATCGGCACGGGGGATGTCACCGGCTTACTGGTACCTGCGCAAGAATGGGTAGAAGCGTGCGTGTTAGTGCGAGAAGAAGCCGTGTTGTGCGGCGCGCCATGGTTTGAGGCCGTTATGCAGCGTTTGGATGCGGGTTGTCGTATCATCTGGCGTTATGCAGAAGGCGATCTCATGCAGGCGGATACGGAAGTGTGCACCATACACGCACCGGCCAGAGCATTGTTGACAGCTGAACGCACGGCTTTGAATTTCCTGCAATTATTATCGGGTGTGGCGACTACTACCCGGCGTTATGTGGATTTAATACAAGGCACGCGCGCTGCGATTTTGGATACGCGCAAAACCCTGCCTGGCATGCGTTTGGCACAAAAATATGCAGTACGTGTTGGCGGTGGCATGAACCAGCGTTTGGCTTTGTATGACGGCATCCTCATCAAAGAAAATCATATCGCCGCCGCCGGCGGAATTGCCGCCGTCATGCGCGCTGCGCAGGCTGTCAATGCGACTCAGTTGGCGACGCCAGTTTCCATACAAATCGAAGTAGAGAATTTGGACGAGCTCGAACAAGCGTTAGCCGCAGGCGCAACGTCCATCCTATTGGATAATTTTAGCTTACCAACCATGCGCCAGGCGGTGGAAGTGACAGCCGGCAGAGCTGTATTAGAAGCATCCGGTGGTGTGAATGAAGAAAGCGTAAGGGCGATTGCTGAAACTGGCGTGGATAGGATTTCTATCGGCAGTTTGACCAAGGATGTGCAGGCGGTTGATTATTCTTTGCGGATTGTTTGATTGAGGCAGTTCAATTAGGCGTAGAGTCAAATTGTTAATTTGACTCTAATTTTGATAATTTTTACTGACTGACTTGTACGACACGCCCATTCAAAGCTTGTGTTGGACGTGCATTCATTTTGTAAAGGCGGTGAAAAGCAGCAATTTGTTTTTTTGATAATTCTTCTGTTTGTTGCAACACTTGCCAGCGCACGCCTTCGC
>CAZMPS010000011.1:0-19164 GCA_964568305.1 uncultured Burkholderiaceae bacterium | reverse complement strand
AGCCGGTACCATCTGAAGTGTCGCCAATATACATGCCGGGACGTTTACGTACGGCTTCCAAGCCTTCCAAAATTTGAATCGATGAAGCGCCGTAGTTGGCAGCGGCAGCCGCAGCGTTGGCTGGTGCTTGAGCTGTTAATTCGGCATCGTTTTGATGTGGCACGTTGTCGTTTGCGTTTTCGTTTGAAATGGCATTGGATGTATCGGATGTACTGGACATAGACTATTTTTTCTCAAAAGGGCTGTGCAATTGCAAGACGCTGGGTTCCCGCCTAAACCAGCGGGAGCGACGGAGCGGATTAAATACGCATTGGCATGACGACATATTTGAAGTCGGCATTACCAGGGATGGAAATCAAGGCAGACGCATTGGCGTCACCCAAAGCGATGTGGACTTGGTCGCATTTCAGATTGTTTAATACGTCTAACAAATACGTCACGTTAAAACCGATATCCACGTTTTCGCTGCCGTAATCAATTTCTAGCTCTTCCACGGCTTCTTCTTGGTCGGCGTTGATCGAGGTGATTTTCATGCTGCCTGGGCTGATGAGGCAGCGCACGCCTTTGAATTTGTCGCTGGTCATGATGGCCACGCGCTGTAATGAGCGCAGCAAAGCGTTGCGATCGATGATGAATTCGTTGCGATGATTGGTCGGCAACACGCGTTTGTAATCGGGGAATTTGCCTTCCACCAATTTTGAAATCAATTCGATATCAGAAAATTGCAGCTTGATTTGATTGCTGGCAATGTCGATTTGTACGGGATCGTCGATTTCTTCTAGCAAACGTTGCAATTCCATAATCGTTTTGCGTGGAATGATCACGTTTTGATAGGCGAACTCTTGCTCAATTTGAACCTGGCAAAACGCCATGCGATGGCCATCGGTGGCGACTGCAATCACATTGTTGCCTTCTACCACCAGCAACAAACCATTCAGGTAATAACGAATATCTTGCTGCGCCATGGAAAAATGCACCATGTTGAACAAATGCTTCAAAGTCTTTTGCGGCAAGGTCACCGTCGCATCATATTGCGGCGCTTGCGTCACGGTGGGGAATTCTTCTGCCGCCAGAGTTTGCAATGAAAAACGCGATTTACCGGATTGCACCGTCATGCGTTTGTTAGCGAGCGACAGAGAAATGTCTTCTCCTTCTGGCAACACACGCAAAATATCCAGCAATTTGCGCGCAGCAACGGTAGTGGCGATCGCTTCACCACCTGCACCGACTGGCGCGTGGGTGCTGATTTGGACTTCAATATCGGTGGATAAAAAGGAAACGGTTTCGCCCTCTTTTTTAATCAAGATATTGGCGAGAATCGGTAAAGTGTGCCGACGCTCAACAATCCCGCTCACGATCTGCAGTGGCCGCAGCAGCGCGTCTCTGTTCGTTTTGACCAATTGCATATAAATCCCCAAAAATAGTGAATCAGTAATTAGTAATTAGTAAATTAATAATGATTGAATTTAATAAATTAAAGGTAAGCAATAACCTGTGACGCAGAGTTATGCACTTACCTTTTTATCCTTTTAATGTTTGCTCTAATACGTGTAACTCGTGATTGCATTCTGGATTTTTGGTGCGATCCTGTGCGATTTTACGAACCGCATGCAACACCGTTGTATGATCCCGTCCGCCAAACAACTCGCCGATTTCGGGTAAGCTTTTTTGCGTTAATTCTTTAGCCAAGTACATTGCAATTTGTCGTGGCCGCGCAATGTTAGCTGGGCGGCGCTTGGAATACATATCGGCCACTTTAATGTTAAAAAAATCAGCAACTGTTTTTTGAATGTTTTCTACTGAAATTTGCCGATTCTGTACCGATAACAAATCTTTCAACGCTTCTTTGACCACATCAATTGTTACGTCTTTGCCGTGAAAGCGTGAGTACGCCAGAATCTTGCGCAAAGCACCTTCCAACTCACGTACGTTGGAACGCAAATGTTTTGCGATAAAGAACGCCACATCATCGGAAAACGTCACGCCCTCTTGATAGGCTTTTTTTAGCAAAATTGCTACGCGCATTTCCAATTCGGGTGGTTCAATCGCCACCGTTAAACCGGAATCAAAACGCGAGGTCAACCGGTCATCCATGCCAGTGATTTCTTTAGGATAAGTATCGCTAGTAATGATGATTTGCTTTTTGGCGGCAATCAAAGCTTCAAAAGCGTAAAAGAATTCCTCCTGGGTGCGATTTTTGCCACTAAAAAACTGAATATCATCAATCAACAACATATCCAGAGAATGGTAATAACGCTTGAAATCGTCAAAGCCCTTGCGCTGATACGCGGTCACAACATCGCGTACGTATTGTTCGGCATGAATGTAGCGAATTTTGGCGTGCGGCCTATCCTGCAAAACTTGGTTGCCAATCGCGTGAATCAAATGGGTTTTACCCAAACCAACGCCGCCGTAAAAAAACAAAGGGTTGTAAGAGCTACCCGGATTGTTTGCTACTTGAATCGCCGCTGCGCGTGCTAACTGATTGGCTTTGCCAGTGACGAAGCTGTCAAAAGTCAGTTCGATATTGATACGGCTTTGATCATTTTTGGCTGTGGATTCTACGCTTATTTCGTTTGGTGAAGCATTGTTGCTATTGGCGTCAGATGGCACATTGACTGCTTGCGTCACGGGTTTTTCAGTTTTTTTTGTTCCCTGCTGCCGAGGGTCAAGTACAAATTGCACATCTACTGGTATTTGCCAGAATTGTGAGGCGAGCGCGATGATTCGACTGGAAAATTGTGTTTTTACCCAGTCAAGTTTGAAGCGATTCGGCGCGGCAATACGCAATACACCCGCTTTATAATCGAGCAGGGCCAACGGTTTAATCCAGGCGCTAAATTGCTGAGGCGTCAGCTCCAATTCGAGCTGCGCAGAACAGGTCTGCCAAAAATCATCCATGCAACTATCTATGTGAAAATAAGTGGCTATTTTACCTTCCTGGGCCACTTATCCACAAACCTTATCTTGTTTTGCGGGGAAAATTATTGACAACATCGCCAACAATGCTGTCTAATCGCGGGTTCGGGCGAAAAGAGTTATTGATTTATAGCCCAGTTTATTTCTGCAAATTAGCGAGATCACCATGAAACGTACTTACCAACCTTCTGTCGTACGCCGTAAACGCACACACGGCTTTCGTGCACGTATGGCAACCCGTGGCGGTCGCCAAGTGCTTAACGCACGCCGCGCCAAGGGCCGCAAACGTTTAGCTGTTTAAACGTTGACATTCTTTAGCGTTACTCTCTTGATTGTTGATGGCGTAATGGCGTGACCAACAACATTAGTAGCGATAATTCACAAGATTTCGCGCGCACCCGACGTATCATTAAAACGGATGAGTTTTCATCCGTTTTTCGTTTGCGCCCAGTGAAAAGAACAGCGCATTTTGTGTTGTATGCACGGCCCAATCAAATCAGTCATGCCCGTTTAGGCGTTGTTGTCGCCAAGCGCTTTGCGCCGCGCGCGGTGACGCGCAACACAATCAAGCGCATCACGCGAGAAGTTTTTCGCTTATCGTCATTGCCTGCGGTGGATTACATCATTCGTCTTTCTTGTGCTGTGAATAATAAAACCCAGCCTGCTACGACCGTGCAGTTAAAAATCATGTTGCGCACAGAATTGCGTCGATTATTCTCGCCGCAAGATGTGGTCAGAACAGTCGCGACAGCGGGGGGGCGTGCGTGAAAAATTTGCTTTTGTTTTTAATCCGTCTCTATCAATTGTGTTTCAGTGCTTTTTTGGGACAAAATTGCCGCTTTTTCCCCACTTGTTCTCATTACGCTAGCACAGCCATTCGTCAACACGGCGCGGCCAGAGGCAGTTTGTTAACGGTTAAACGCTTGTGCAAATGCCATCCATGGCATGCGGGTGGATTTGATCCGGTACCTAATCCGGTATCAGACAAGGCATCAGTCAATTAAAACTCAAAGAATTCAATCACCATCACCATTCTTAAGCATATATTTATGGATATCAAACGTACCATTTTGTGGCTAGTGTTTTCACTTTCCTTATTGCTGTTGTGGGATCACTGGATGTTGGCCAATGGCAAACCGTCTTTGTTTTCCCCAGCGCCTACGCAGAAAACAGACAATACTAAATCATCCAGCGCCAGCAATACCTCTGCGGTTCCTTCTGCATCTACTACGGCTATCAACAATGCTGCGACCATCGCCAACAATGTTGTTACAGATGCGACAATGCCAGCGAAGGGTGAAATAGTCACCATCACTACTGATGTTTTTAAAGCGGACATTGATACTTTGGGTGGGCAGTTAAAACGACTTGAATTGCTCAAGCACAAAGAAGGTAACACGCACAAATGGTACGAACCCTTCATGGAATATGTGGGATTAAAGAAGCCCGATGTCAAAAACAACGTGGTCTTATTCGATGCTGCGCGCCACTACATTGCGCAAACGGGTTTGATTAATGCAGCTGGGGCGGTTGATGTGCCCAATCACAAATCTTTGTTTATTGCACAACCTGGTTCACGCAATTTAGATAAAGATAATGCGCTGCAATTGGTGTTGGAATCAGAAAAAAATGGCGTCAAGCTGACCAAAATTTATACCTTCAAACGTGCTGATTACAACATCGAACTCAAACATATTGTTAGCAACGGCAACGCGGCGGCCATTACGCCATCCTTGTATTTGCAACTGCAGCACGATGGCAATACGCCAGAAGGTGGTTCGCAATTCTTTGGTACGGCTACGACAACCAGTCCAGTGGTGTATACCGATGCGGAAAAATACCAAAAACTCGATTTCAAAAAGATAGGCACCGCCAAGGACGAGCACGCCAGCAAAGCGGACAATGGTTGGGTCGCCATCATCCAGCATTTCTTTGTCTCGGCATTCATTCCCGCAGATAAGGCGCAGCGTGAAATTTATACCAAAAAGGTTGATACCAATTCTTATGCAATAGGCAATATTTTGCCCTTGGGTACCATCGCACCCGGCGCAAGTGCAACCATGGATGCTCATTTATATTCCGGGCCGCAAGAATCGGCGTTGCTGGAAAAAATCGCGCCCGGTTTGGAATTGGTAAAAGACTATGGTTGGTTGACCATCATTGCTAAACCGATTTTCTGGTTGATGGATCAAATCCATAAAATGCTGGGCAACTGGGGTTGGGCCATCATTATTTTCACGATCTTCATTAAGCTGCTGTTTTTCCCGTTGTCAGCAGCGGGCTATCGCAGCATGGCCAAAATGAAGGTCTTGTCGCCAAAAATGCAGGCAATCCGGGAGCGTCATAAATCTGATCCGCAAAAAATGAATCAAGCAATGCTGGAGTTATATCGCTCAGAAAAAGCGAATCCAATGGGCGGTTGTCTCCCTATTCTGGTGCAAATGCCGGTATTTATTGCGCTGTATTGGGTTTTGCAAGCCAGTGTGGAAATGCGTAATGCGCCATGGTTGGGTTGGATACAGGATTTGGCTGCACCCGATCCATTGTTTATTTTGCCGGTTTTGATGGCGATTTCCATGTTCGTGCAAACCAAACTTAATCCTGCGCCACCTGATCCAATACAAGCGAAAATGATGATGATTATGCCGTTGGTATTTTCCGCCATGTTTTTTTTCTTTCCTTCTGGTTTGGTGCTGTATTACGTAGTCAATAACATACTGTCAATTGCTCAGCAGTGGGTGATTACCAATAAGATTGAGAACGATAAAAGCACTCGCAAGAAGTAGCAACGCACATTTGTTCCCGCCTAAAACCGCGGGGGCGGCGTAATTGTCATTGAAAGATTGATTTTGTGATTGCATTCTTACGCAAAGCAGGTTTGATCAGCATATTGGTGCTATCAGCCTGTAGTCCGCAATACAACTGGCGGCAGGTGCAAGGCCCGGTTAGTGGTACCAGTACTGGATCAGAACCGGAAATCCGATATTCGGTGATGTTCCCCGCCAAGCCCGCCTCCTATACACGACCTATTCATTTAAACGGTCTCATCGTCAACATGACCATGACCGTGGCGGAAGTAGATGGCACCTCATTTGCCATCGGAACAGCCACTCTCCCAGATGCCGGACAAGCGCAGGTGATTTTGCAGGCGATGAAAACAGCAATGCTGAGAAATATCAACGGCAGCATCGTGCATGAGGAAGCATCATCCACATCCATCAACATAGAGGCGAGCGGAACGCCTGGCCAAAGTACGCATCAATCCAAAATGCGATTGATGGCGCGTTTTATGGCGAAAGACAACAAAGTGGTACAAGTTGTTGTGTTAGGCAAAGAAAAATCGATTTCGCGAGACATGCGGGAAATTACCGAACCTTTTTTTACTTCGTTTAGGTTGAATGAAGTTTAATTACTTCATGTAATTGATTACATCTGATTTAAAACAAACACGGAGAAATAAAATCGTCGTCCCCGAGTGTTTTAGCCGGGGATCCAGTGTCTTTTAGCTGCAAACAAGGAAAGACGCGGATTCCCGCCCACACCCGCGGGAATGACGGAGGTTAATGGACAATTTAGGGTTAAGTTAATTATTTGATTAAATTGCCTGAAACACACCAGCTACGGTGTTTTTCTGTACCTTGTCCCAATCAAACACTTGCCCATTCATGGCAATGTAAACGCCAACCGGCAAGGTTTGCGCCACGCCACAAGCAAAACCCAGATTAAACAAGGCATCAGAGTGTTTGATTTGGTAAGGAATCATCGCTCCCGTTAGTACGATCGTTTTATCAAGCTGCGCTGCAGCCAGCACCGCTGCGCTTTTGCACATGGTGTCGGTGCCGTGAATAATGACGATGCTTTGTTCAGTAGCACGTTGGGAGGACGTCAATACACGCTGTCTATCGCTATCTTGCATATCGAGTGAATCAAGCAGCGGCAATACCTCTTGCGCGACAGGCAGTGTGATACGAGCGCGTTGGATGATGTTTGGTAAAGAGCTATTCTCAAAGCCGAGTTGCCCGGCGATTTCATCGTAATGCTTATCAAACGTACCACCGGTGGCGATGATGCGTAATGAAGCGGGAAGAGATTTTTTGGTCATTGTTGTGTGATGGCGCGGCGTTGATGTATGTTTAATGATTAAACAAGCGGTGCAACTCTAAGCCCGGATCATCCGCCCGCATGAGTGCTTCCCCCACCAAGAACGCATGCACATTGGCATCGCGCATGATCTTTACATCATCACTGGCCAGAATGCCGGATTCCGTGATCACTAATTTGTCGTTAGGAATACGTGGCAGCAGTGCAATCGTATTCTGCAAGGACGTTTCAAAAGTACGCAAATTCCGGTTGTTGATGCCTAACATGCTGGTTTTGAGTTTTAACGCAGCATCCAGTTCGTTTCCGTCATGCACCTCCACCAACACGTCCATGCCAAGTTCTTGCGCACAGGCTTCTAGTTCTGCCATTAAGCCGTGATCAAGAGCGGCGACGATTAAGAGTATGCAATCGGCGCCCCATGAGCGTGCTTGATAGATTTGATACAAATCGATCATGAAATCTTTGCGCAAGACTGGCAAAGCGCAGGCATTTCTTGCTTGTTGCAAATATTCTGGCGTACCTTGGAAAAAAGACACATCGGTTAATACCGATAGGCAAGCAGCGCCATGTTGTGCATAACTTGTGGCAATTTCTGCCGGGCGAAAATCGGGGCGGAGTACGCCTTTGGAGGGCGAGGCTTTTTTTATTTCGGCAATCACACCTGCGTGGCCAGCGGTAATTTTCTTACGTAGGTTGGCCTCAAACCCACGCAAATTGTTGCGGGCAGCGGTATCGGATTCTACTTCGCGCCGCAGGCTGGCTAGGTCACGGTATTTTTTTGCTGCGGCGACTTCCTCTGCTTTGACGGTTAGGATTTTGTGCAATATGTCAGACATGGTTTTGATGAAGAATTAAATTATTGACCTAATGTTTGCGTGACTTGAACAAACTGTTCTAGCTTGGCAAGTGCCGCACCGGACGTGATCGCAGCGCGTGCTTTGCTTAATCCATCTTGTATTGATGTGGCCACACCTGCTGCGTATAAAGCGGTGCCGGCATTCAAGGCAACGATGTCGCGTGCTGGGCCAGCTTCATCGTTTAAGGCGGCTAGGACTTTTTGTTTGGATTCTTGCGTATTGGCGACTTTTAATTCCTGACTGGCGACTACTTGCAAACCAAAATCCTGTGGATGAATGTCGTATTCATGTAGCGTACCATTGATTAATTCACCGACCATAGTGGCACCGCCAAGAGTGACTTCATCCATATTGTCGCGACCCCAGACGACTAAAGCATGTTGCGCTCCTAAGCGTTGTAACACGCGTATTTGTATACCAACTAAATCGGGATGAAACACGCCCATCAGGATATTCGGTGCGCCAGCGGGATTGGTCAGCGGCCCCAAAATATTGAAAATGGTGCGCACGCCTAATTCTTTGCGGACGGGCGCGGCGTGCTTCATGGCGGCATGATGGTTGGGCGCAAACATAAAACCCACGCCGCTTTGTGCAATGGCTTGTGCGACTTGTTCGGGCGTCAAATTAATGTTGACGCCACACGCTTCCAATACGTCAGCGCTGCCGGAAGAGGAGGAAACACTGCGCCCGCCATGCTTAGCAACGCGCGCACCGGCGGCGGCGGCGACAAACATGGAGGCGGTGGAAATGTTGAAGGTATGCGCGCCATCGCCACCGGTGCCGACGATATCCAGTAAGTTGTTGGTGTCAGCGACTTCTACCTTGGTGGAAAACTCACGCATCACCTGCGCTGCGGCGGTGATTTCTCCCACGCTTTCTTGTTTGACACGCAAAGCCATCAAGAGCCCAGCCATCATCGTCGGTGGCATCTCACCCTGCATGATGGAGCGAAACAGCGCTACCATGTCATCGTGCAAAATTTCTTGATGATTGATGCAGCGCAAAAGTGCTTGTTGGGGCGTGAGGGACATGATGATGGATGTTTGGGTTGGTTATTGAGCAGGCGCCTGAATAAAGTTTTTCAACAAAGCATGTCCATGCTCTGACAAGATGGATTCGGGATGAAACTGTACGCCTTGGATGTCGAACTCCTTATGACGCACGCCCATGATTTCACCATCTTCGGTCCAGGCGGTGATTTCCAAGCAATCGGGTAACGAGGAGCGTTCGATCGCTAGCGAATGATAACGGATGACAGAGAATGGACTAGGCAGACCATGAAAAACGCCCACGCCGGTGTGATGAATCAACGACGTTTTGCCGTGCATGACTTGCTTGGCGCGTATCACTTTGCCGCCAAACGCGGTGGCGATGCTTTGATGTCCCAGACAGACACCTAGCATCGGAATTTTGCCTGCGAAATGCGATAACACCGCGACAGAAATACCGGCATCTTCCGGCGATTTTGGGCCGGGTGAAATACAGATGCGCTCTGGTTGCATGTCGGCAATTTCCTGCAGTGTGATTTCATCATTGCGTAAGGTCCGAACTTCTTCGCCCAGCTCACCGAAATACTGCACCAGATTGTAAGTAAACGAATCGTAGTTATCGATCATCAGCAACATTAGAATTCTCCATCCAAGCCATCTTGTACTTGTTCTGCTGCGCGTAGGACTGCGCGTGCTTTGTTTTCGGTTTCTTGCCATTCCATTTCTGGTACGGAATCAGCCACGATACCCGCAGCGGCTTGTACGTACAGCATGCCGTTTTTGATCACTCCGGTGCGAATCGCAATCGCCAAATCCATTTCGCCGCTGAAAGACAAATAACCGCACGCGCCGCCGTAAATCCCGCGTTTGCATAATTCCAGCTCATCGATGATTTCCATGGCGCGCACTTTGGGTGCACCGGACAGTGTGCCAGCAGGGAAAGTGGCGCGGAAAATATCCAGATTGGATAAACCAGGTTTGAGCGTCGCTTCCACATTCGACACGATGTGTTGCACGTGGGAATATTTTTCGATCATGAACTGGTCGGTGACGACGACGCTACCGGTTTCAGCGATACGCCCAACGTCGTTTCTTGCCAGGTCGATTAGCATCACATGTTCTGCAATTTCTTTGGCGTCAGCCAGCAATTCTTTGGCTAATGCCGCATCTTGTTCTTGTGTTGCGCCACGTGGACGAGTGCCGGCTAATGGGCGGATGGTGACTTTTTTCTTGTCTTCCCCGATGTTTTCGTTGCGTACCAGAATTTCAGGTGACGATCCAACGATATGCATGTCGCCGAAATTGTAGAAATACATATACGGCGAAGGATTCAAAGAGCGCAAAGCACGGTACAAAGAAAGTGGCGCATCGACATAAGGTTTTTTAATGCGTTGGCCGATTTGCACCTGCATCAAATCGCCAGCCATGATGTATTCCTTGGCTTTTAACACTGCATCCAAATAATCCTGCTTGGTAAATTCGTGCAGGATATCGGTACGTACCGAAGAGGACGTCACTGGCACATCAATCGGACGATGCAGCATGGTGCGCAGATCGTGCAGGCGTTTGCGCCCCTTTGCATACGCTTCTGGCTGACCTGGATCGGCATAAACGATGAAATACAGTTTGCCGGACAAGTTATCGATGACAACGAGCTCTTCCGTTAGCAGCAATTGAATATCAGGCAAACCCAAATCATCTTTGGGGGTTGAATGCGCCAGTCGTTTTTCGATATGACGCACTGCATCGTAGCCAAAGTAACCGGCCAAACCACCACAAAAACGCGGCAGGCCAGGACGGGAAGCGACCTTGTAGCGGGATTGGAATTGCGCGATGAAATCGAGCGGATTGCCTTCAGTGGTTTCGATGACTTGATCGTTTTTAACCACTTCAATTCGATTGCCAATACTGCGTAGCAAGGTGCTAGCGGGCAAGCCGATAAAAGAATAGCGGCCAAAGCGTTCGCCACCGACCACGGATTCGAGCAAAAAGGTGTTTTTGCCCATGTGTTGGGTTTGCGCCAATTTCAAATACAGCGTCAAGGGCGTTTCAAGATCTGCCAGCGCCTCGGCAATCAAGGGAATACGGTTATAACCTTGTGCGGCGAGCGATTCAAATTCGAGTTCTGTCATATTTTTCTACAGGATTGAGCGTTGTTATTGCAATGATGCGATCCGTTGCGCTGCATCCAGCAGCGTATCGACAATACCGTCGGAATCAATGTCTTCTACAGGGGAGCCATGATTATAGCCATAAGGCACGTTCCAAACCCAGCAACCAGCAGCGCGCGCCGCCAAAGCATCGTTGGATGAATCACCAATTGCTAGTACTTGCTGCGGCTGTAGGCCGAAATCGCGACAAACTTGAAGCAATGGGTAGGGATCAGGTTTCTTTTTGGGTAGGCAATCGCCACCATAAGTCACGTCGAAATAATCATGCAATGCCATTTTTTTCAGCAAGGGAATGGCCAGCGCCGCTGGTTTATTGGTGACGCAAGCCAAGCGCAAGCCTTTTTCTTGCAATGCGATTAATCCTTCTTTTACCCCAGGGTAAATGATGCTCAAATTACCATTGATGGTGTGGTAGTGACGCAAATACGAAGCTAAGGCAGACTCAAAATGCAGGTTCGCTTGCTGCGGTTCAAAATCAAGCGCCAGCACGCGGCGTATCAAATTTTCTGTGCCTTGGCCGACAGAGTCTTTGACCATGTCCAGTGTGAGTGGCGATAACTGCAATTCGGCCCGCATGTAATTAATCGCCAGCTGTAAATCCGGCGCGGTATCCAGCATGGTGCCGTCCAAATCAATGATCACACCGGCAATGCCATGCAACGTTGCTAGTTGCGTGCAAGCCATGATTATTTCCCAGCCAATTTAACCAATTCGGTGCGCATGGCGGAGATCACAGCGGCGTAATCGGGCTGATTAAAAATCGCCGATCCCGCTACAAAGGTATCTGCCCCCGCTGCTGCAGCAGCAGCAATGTTATCGACCTTTATCCCGCCATCTACTTCCAGCATGATGTTGGGATTGCCTGAAGCATCGATCAACTTGCGCACGGTTTTGATTTTTTCCAGTGCCGATGGGATAAAGGATTGACCACCAAAACCTGGATTGACTGACATGATCAGGATGATGTCCACTTTATCCATCACGTGATCCAAATAATGCAAAGGCGTAGCAGGATTGAAGACCAAACCTGCTTTACACCCATGATCGCGAATCAATTGCAGGGTGCGATCGATGTGTTCGGATGCTTCAGGATGAAACGTGATGATGTTGGCACCTGCTTTGGCAAAATCAGGAATCAAGCGATCCACGGGTTTCACCATCAAATGTACGTCAATCGGCACCTGAACATGCGGTCTGATTGCTTGGCAAACCAATGGGCCTATCGTCAAATTTGGTACGTAATGGTTATCCATCACGTCAAAGTGAATGATATCGGCGCCAGCGGCAACGACGTTGCGCACTTCTTCACCCAAACGAGCAAAGTCAGCGGACAGGATACTGGGAGCGATGCGATAAGTAGTCATGGTGGAGATGGCGAATAGCAAACATTGAAGTAAAACCTACTATTTTACCCGAATGGCATGCCATGGTTCTTTAGCTAATTCAGGTAAAATTGCCCGTTTGTGTATCAATATTCAATATCAAGAATACAAGGAACAACATGGCGGCTTATGAATTCACCGTTTCTGTCAAAACACGCTATTTGGAAGAGCAATCTCAGCCAGAACAGGCGAATTATGTTTTTGCCTATACCGTCACGATTAAAAATACGGGTGAGCTAGGTGCGCAGCTGATTTCCCGTCATTGGCGGATTACCGACGCCAATAATCACATTCAGGAAGTGCGTGGTTTAGGCGTGATTGGTCACCAACCGCTATTGCAGCCCGGTGAGCAATTTGAATACACCAGTGGTAGTGCGTTGAAGACGCCGCATGGTTCGATGTCAGGAGAATATTTCTGTGTTGGCGAAGATGGCGAGCAGTTTCTGGCCCAGATTCCTGAATTCATTCTCTCCCTGCCGCGAACCTTACATTGACGTGTCATCCTCTTTTTGAGAGGTGTTTTTGATGGGATTAAGTAGATTGGATGGATTAGATGGATTAGATGCATTGGATGGGTTAGATGCATTTGGTTGATTGGGTTTTTTACCCGAAAACATGGTCCACCAAACGATGAAAAGTAACAAAAAAAGTGGAATACCCGCTTCTAAAATAAATACCCACGCGCCGCTTTGTATAAATGTTTGCATATTGACTATTTGTGTTAATTATTTGTATTGATTATTTGATTACTCGTCGTTTATACCGTTTTTGCTTATCTGGCTATTATCCCTGATTATCATCATGCTATTTACCTGTATCTCGCGGATTACGCGGATTAATTTGTTGGTCTCTGTTGCTTTGATCGTAAGTAGCATGCTGGCGTGTACATCTATACCAGAACAGCCATTGGCGCCTCTATCCACACCGACAACATCCACGCCGCTTACTCCCGTGACACCTTCTACGCCCTCTTCTACGTCGTCGAATACATTTAAACCCAGTACCTACGCCGCTTTACCTGGTTGGGAGCAAGATGATGTGCGGGAGGCATGGCCGGCTTTTTTGGCTTCTTGCAATGTGTTGACCAAGAAGAACGCAATTGATCGTAAAGCAAAACGTACAGTCCAAACCAATCGGGTCGATCAAGTTAGCCAAGCTAATCAAATCAGATCAAACAACGATTGGGCTGAACCTTGCAGCATCGCACGGGATGTGAATCCTCAGGACAATGTGGCGATACGGGTGTTTTTTGAGACATTTTTCACCCCGTATCAGGTTGTTAATGTTGATGGCTCAGAAGAGGGGTTGTTGACCGGCTATTACGAACCGTTACTAAAAGGTAGTCGTCAACGTACTACTAAATATCAAACCCCTCTTTATTCCGTACCGGATGATTTGCTGACGATTGAATTGGGTTCGGTTTATCCAGAGCTTAAAAACATGCGTTTGCGTGGACGTGTGGTTGGAAACAAAGTGCTGCCCTACCCTTCACGAGCTGAATTGGAGAGTGCCTCTATGTTGGTTGGCAAGGAATTGTTGTGGGTGGATGATCCGATTGATGCGTTTTTCCTACAAATCCAAGGATCTGGGCGTGTACAGTTGGCTGGTAGTAAAGAAGTCGTCCGCTTGGCATATGCCAATCAAAATGGACATCCCTACAAATCCATCGGACGTTATTTGGTGGAAAAAGGCGAGTTAAAGTTAGAACAGGCTTCTGCCCAGGGCATCAAGGCTTGGTTGGCTGCGCATCCATCGCGTCAGCAGGAGTTGTTAAACGCTAATCCCAGCTATGTTTTCTTTAAAGAAGAGAAGTTGCACGATGATAAGGAAGGACCCAAAGGTGCATTGGGTGTACCTTTGACAGCGCAGCGTTCGATTGCGATTGATCCCCAATATTTGCCGTTAGGTGCACCAGTCTTTTTGGTGGCGAACGAGCTTAATTTGCAACGCTTGGTGGTGGCGCAGGATACGGGTGGTGCGATCAGAGGTGCGGTCAGGGCTGATTATTTTTGGGGCTTTGGTGCTGCAGCGGGTGAACAAGCTGGACGCATGAAACAGCGCCTTTTCTTGTGGGTATTGTTACCTAAGGTGACAGTAGGAGTTGGCTCATAACGGGCTTTTGCATTCTTTGTTGATTGCTTGTTTGTTGCACAGTGACGGGTTTTTATAGGGATATATTGAGATAAAAATGCACATGACATTTCGCACCTTTTTTCCTTTAACGCGTACCTTACGTCGTTTTTCATTGTTGTGTAGTGTTTTGTTTGTCGTCTTGTTTTTACCGGCGTGCGTTTTGCAAAAAGTGCCGGGAATGGGATTGTCAGCCAAAGATATGTTTATTGATTTCAAGGAATATCAAAAAGCTGGAGCAGTTAAAAGAACTGACAAAGTTGACAAATCCGACAAAACTGAATCAGCTCTTGCTAAATTGAAGCAGCAGGATGCACTTTTAAAGCGCTCTGGTATTTTTTCCGAAAATGGTTACTTATTTGTAAAGGCAAGAGGGAAATCTTTCTTGTCAGTATTAGATGAGGCAGCGCGTTTGCGTCGTTTTAATTACACGATGTTGACGGATGTTTCACGATTTTATATTGATTATTTTGATTTGGATGTGGCGAATGCCAAGCAGTTAAAGTTTTCTATTGGTGTTTCTGACCAAGATATTTGGGCAGCAAAAATTAAGCAGCAAAAATTTTCATCAGTAGATGATTTTGTGCGCACCTCCGTTGCCATGATCAAAGATGCATATGGCTCGTCTGATGATCCCGAGTTACGTGAATTGGCGCGTAATTTGCGTTACAAATGGACGGGAGATGGGTTTGTTTTTTATGCAATAAAGAAAAATGTGACACCAACAAATGCAACTCAAGCAAATGCAGGAGTAGATTCAATCACTTTTGAAGGTACGGCTATTCCACCCGCATTATTGCAAGCACAGGCACAGGCACAGGCACAGGCACAAGCACAGGCACAGTCACAGGCGCAGGGACCTTGGCCAAGTCCAGGGGCGGGATTTGCACGGGGTGGGCCTGGATATTATGATCCGGTGCCTACGTTAGTACCAATGGCATCACCAGCGCCAGAACCAGTGGCACCATCAACACCCATATCGGCAAAATCGAACAATGATTTTATTGATCCGTCGTCCGAGGGGTATAAAAAAATCTTCCTGTTTAATTTGTCTGAACGTGAAGTGTCGTTTTATTTGGCGCGATTGTTGAATATTCCTTACGCTGACTTTTCTCCTAACAAACCGGCGGATTTGCCACGGCGCAACTCATCGCCCATGCAATTGCTGGGCCAGGGTATGCAATTTCAGGATAGAGCCGGAACGGATGGTTTGCGTTTACAACCTTCTGATTGGCAATTGAACAGCCAGCTAGCGGGGGGTATGAATACATCCAGTGATGATCCATATAGCAAGGTGCGTTGGATTTCTATCCCGCAACAAAACGCGCTCATTGTGAAGGGTAGAGCGAGTGTGCTGGATAAAATTAGCGAAATTTTGCATGCGGTTGATTCCGACTATAAACAAATTGTGATTGAGGCCAAGATTTTTCAATACAGCGTTGACACATCTAAACGATTGGGAATGGCTTTGGATGCTATTGCGGGAAAAATGGATATTTCAAGCAAATTGAGCGATGTGGCAACTGTATCGATTAGTAAAGTGTTTGGTAGCGGGGTGGCGAATGCCTTGCCGGCCAACTTTTATTATTTGCCCGCTACGGAGCGTCGTTATGCTTTGCTTAGTGCTTTAAATTTATATGGCAGTGATGGTTTGGTGCGCATTACTGCTGAGCCGCGTATTTTGCTTAAGCCTGGGCAAGTTTCTACCATTGATTTGACGACGACAAAATTGGTGCAAGCCGTTGAGTCTAATAGCACAGGAGCGAATATTGCGCCACCGGTACAGGTGGAAGCGGGTATCTTTTTTACAGTTAAACCTACTTTGTTAAGCGACAACAAAATTCAGCTCGATATGTTTTTGAAGCAAAGTGAATTTTCTTCTGCAAGTGAAAAGAACGTGTTGATTTCAACGAACCAGAATCAGTTGAGTACGAGTGTGGTGGCTGCGCATAATGAGTTAGTTTCGTTGGGTGGATTGGAACGTAAAAAATATCAGGTCAATCGTGAAGGTATTCCTGGATTCAAAGATGCGCCAATTCTCGGCAATGCGTTTGGATTGACGGAAGATGAGGCCTCTAATACCAGGGTGGAATTTATGATACGTGCGTATGTTGATCAATTGGATGATCAACTTTCGACGCCGATTAAAAGTATTAATTCGATTAATTGCAAAATTAACAAACTCATTAATGAGCGTTTGGGTAGCACAGCCGATGACGTGAAATGTGTGAATTAAGGGGAATCAGTTAATGAATGTCATTACTTTAATAAAGTCCAGCAATCTTTTTAGATGCGTCATTTTTTTCATTGGGCTGATGGTACTTTTTACCAATTTCTGCCAAATAAATGCCTGGGCAGCGGATTCAACTAATCTAACCAAGCCAATAGATTCTTTAGATTCAAGCAATTTTGTTGGGATTGAAATTGGCGGATCTGGCGTAAAAGGATTTGTTTATAAGCTAGAAACAAGCAATAAAAAAGAGCGTTTGGTTGGTAAGCCTATGTTTTTAAAAGAGGATACGCTTGTTCTAGGCGGTCGGAACCAGGACAGCAAGGGTTTGGGAGTAGTTTCTGCTTTAAGTGAAAGCACCATCCCCCTACAAACTATGAAGCAAATTGCACGCAATGTTGCGGACATTTTTTCTGAAGCAATGTTGAAGAAAATGGCCAAGCCAGAAAACGTGTACATCGTTGGCAGTAGTTCGATTGAGCAAAGTCGCAATATTGGAGAATTGATAGTCGAAATTAACAGAGCAATAGAGGCACTCAATACTCCAGATTCGGAAAGGTTTTTATCTTTAATTTCCTATCCCTTCATTATTTCGAATATTGATTTTATTAGTGCGGAACAGGAGGGGGTGCTGACATTAATTGATGCGATCGATAAAATTGGATTGGACGATGTGAATTTATCGAATTCTTTATTATTCGATGTCGGTGCTGGCAATACCAAACTTGCATATATGGTTGAAGACCATGTGACGGGTCGTCAGGTTGCGCGTACGTATGAAATTTCATATGGTACGGATTCGATATGGAAAATGATGCGCAGCAATCGTACTGAATGTCCACAGGGATACACTTTGTGCTCTTTGTTGCTGGATGAAGATGTTTTTGCAAACTTTAAAAGCAGAACATTTAATGCTGCGCCAGGTTTCTTTGAGGCGGTTGCGGGTGACTACAAAAATGTGTTGCTGGTCGGCGGAACCTTATGGGCGGTTTCTAAGTTGACGCATTTAAATCAGGGATGTGCGTCGTTTACCAAATTGACGATGGATGATATTGCGGATGCTTACAATAAAGTTGCAACGATGGAAGCGACGATGCGATCACAGTTTGGTCGCAAAGAGCTTTCTCATTGTGAAGTGTCATTAAAGAGTGCAGAAAAATCGATGCGTTTGGTGCTGAAACAATATGCACAGAAAAGTGATGAATTAAAAGCCGGAATTAGCTTGATAGGATGGATTCTCGCCACCACCTCCAGGGAAGGAGCCGCTTCTGCAGGTAAACCCGATTATGAAGCGCAGCAACGTCGCTTTTTGGTGCCAAATGAACAAAATGATTGGTTGCGCTCCTATCTGGCTTGGCGATTGGGTAAGTTGCCCGATATTAGTATGCCGGAATACGTACCAAGAATTACGCGTCGTTCCTTCGATATTCAGCGTGAGAATGGGTTTTAGGTTTTGATGTCAACGACGTCAATTGTAGGGAAAGCCTATAATGATCGTTGTGATGATCATGATGTTTTTAGTGGGAGTTTAAAATGAGCGAAGTAGCTGAACTTGAAAGAAATGATGTGGATACCGCCGGCGTAGATGGGGGCATGCCCGCACCGATTATTTTTACTGAAAGTGCAGCAGCCAAAGTGGCTGAGTTAATAGAAGAAGAGGGTAATCCTGATTTGAAGCTGCGTGTATTCGTGCAAGGTGGGGGCTGCTCGGGTTTTCAATATGGCTTTACGTTCGATGAAATCGTCAACGAAGATGACACCACTATGGTCAAAAACGGCGTGCAATTATTGATTGATTCTATGAGTTATCAATATTTGGTGGGTGCTGAAATTGACTATAAAGATGATTTAGAGGGCGCACAGTTCGTGATTAAAAATCCTACCGCGACCTCTACTTGTGGTTGTGGTTCGTCGTTTTCCGTATAACAACTAAGCTAAGCCGGATACAAGGCACCCAGAATTCTTGGTCCGCGCGCCCCAGTAACAGCTGGTAGATTCCCAGTTTGCGCGTTAATGTAGCGTTCTGCTAACCAGGCAAACGCCAACCCTTCAACGTGTTGCGGTGCAATACCTAAGACTTCGGTTGATGTAATTGTTTTTCCCATCATCGTTGAAAGGATTTCTATCAAATAACCATTGTAGGCACCACCACCACAAACGTAGATAGCCTGTGCTTGTGGTGCATGGGCGTGAATTGCATCAGCTAGCGTGGAGGCAGTAAACGCAGTCAATGTTGACTGCACATCGGCGGGTCGTGTTGTGGTAAATGATGCTAATTGGGTATCTAGCCAAGCCATATTAAACAAATCGCGCCCTGTGCTTTTGGGCGGGGGTAATTTGAAAAAGTCATCCGCTTTCAATTTTTCCAGTAGTTCTGGTATCACC
>CAZMPS010000010.1:8863-19338 GCA_964568305.1 uncultured Burkholderiaceae bacterium | reverse complement strand
GTGCTGCCCCAAACCGATCACTTCATGCCTTCCATCCGGCATGACTTCGGCCACCACGGCCACCACTTTTGAAGTGCCAATATCAAGGCCGACGATCAAATTTTTCACATCTTTTGTCATATTATCTCGATCAATTTCAATACTTGTTATTGACGTTACTTAGATTACTTAAGTTGTTTAGGTTGTTTAGGTTATTTAAGTTTTTACGTTATTTATTTTTTGTTTTATTTGTTTTGCTTATTCTTAAAGCCAAACCATTCGGATAACGCATATCCACCTGCCGCACACTGTCTATCTTGTCTTGAAAGCGGGTAAGCAATTGCGGATAAATGGCCACCAAACGATCAACCCGCTCCTTCAAGGTACTAGCACTCTGCTCACGCCCCAACTCAACCTGCCAACCATTATTCAATTTAACGGACCAAGCATAACGATTAGACAATTGCACGGATTCAGGCACTAACTTGATAGGCGAGAACCAATTACGCAACTCAGCAAAACGGGCCACGACTTCTTTTTCATGCCCATCCGGCCCAGAAAACTCCTGTAGCGGACCATGTTCCTCTGCCTCCGCTAAATTTGCGGTAAACACATCCCCCTGTACTGACAACAAACGACCATCATCCCCCCAAGTGCCTAAAGGATGATGTTCTTCCAACGTCACAATCAATTGATTTGGCCATGCACGACGCACGGTCGCCCTGCGCACCCATGGCACCGCCTCAAAAGCAAGTCGCACTGCATCCAAATTGGCGGTAAAGAAATTACCACGTATGCGTGGAATCGCCGTGCTTCTGATGGTCAATGCATTGACATGCAGCAATTGTGTATGTGCAGGACTTTCTATACGAATAGCTTTTAGGGAAAAAACAGGTCTTTGCACCAACCACCAACCACCAGCCAGTAACAAAGCAAGCATCAGAAAAGCTAACAACGCATGCGTTGTCGCATTCAGCATTTTAATGTCTTGCCACATAGTCTTCCATCATAACATTGATGCCTAATAATTGCTTATTTACCAATTGATTATTTTGTGTATACATTCAATGCAGTTATTCAATGCATTGAATATGTTTATATTGCTAAACAACCCAATCCAATACCGCAGAACACAAAATTTCCACGCACAAATCTTCATACGAAAAACCTGCTGCTTTGGCTGCCATCGGCACCAAAGAATGGCTAGTCATACCAGGAGAAGTATTAATTTCCAACAAGAATGGTCGATTGTCGGTTGCACGCACCATAACATCGACGCGACTCCAGCCACGACAACCCAAGGCGCGATAACTCGCCAACGCTAGCGCCTGGATTTCTTTTTCTTGTTCTGCCGGCAAACCGCATGGACACAAATACTGCGTCTCATCGGAAAAATATTTATTTTGATAGTCGTAATTGGCGTTTGGAGCAATAATGCGAATGACAGGTAAAGCTCTGGCATGATCACCGGCCCCCAAAATAGCGCAAGTCAATTCCATACCCGCAATAAATTCTTCTGCGATCACAGCCTTGTCAAACTTTGCGGCCAAAGCAAATGCAGCAGGCAATTGATCCACACTAGTCACTTTGGTTAATCCCAAGGTGGAGCCCTCATGCACCGGCTTAACAATCAAGGGCAAACCTAAACTGTCCGCCACCACTTGCCAATCCGACTGCGCATTGAGTAAATGAAAACGCGGAGTCGACAAACCCTCAGCCAACCAAATGCGCTTGGTCATGGCTTTATCCATTGCCACGGACGATGCCAACACACCTGGTCCAGTGTAAGGAAGACCCAATTGCTCCAAGGCACCTTGTAAACTGCCATCTTCACCATGCCGCCCATGCAAGGCAATAAAAACACGATCAAATTTTTCTGCAGCCAATTGCGCCAAATCACGTTGTGCTGGATCAAACGCATGCGCATCAATGCCTTTGCTTTGCAAGGCTTGCAATACGCCTTGGCCAGACATCAGGGATATTTCACGCTCAGCAGAACGTCCGCCAAACAACACCCCGACTTTGCCAAAATTGTGATCCGTGTGTTTCATATACTTTTCCTGCTCATCCTAATTAATCTTCACGCATTCCAATTACTGCATCAATTTGGCAGGTATACCGCTAATCGATCCTGCTCCCATGGTGATGACGACATCGCCATCCTTAACCAAATTCAAAATACTAGCTGGCATATCCGCCATGTTTTCCACAAATACTGGCTCCACCTTGCCCGCCACCCGCACCGCGCGCGCCAACGCTCGTCCGTCAGCTGCCACGATAGGTTGCTCGCCTGCAGCATAAACTTCCGCCAACACCAAAGCGTCCGCAGTAGAAAGCACTTTGACAAAATCTTCAAACAAATCGCGAGTACGCGTATAACGATGTGGCTGGAATACCAACACCAAACGTCGTCCAGGATACGCACCACGTGCTGCCGCTAGTGTTGCCGCCATTTCAACGGGATGATGACCATAGTCATCGACCAAAACAAACGAAGCATCGGACTTGGATGACGTTGGCAAAGCGATTTCACCATGCCGGGTAAAACGCCGTGCCACGCCATTAAACTGTTCCAACGCTTTTTGCGTCGCCACATCATCCACACCAATTTCACGCGCAATCGCAATCGCAGCACAAGCATTTTGCACATTGTGCATGCCGGGCTGATTCAAACGTACCTGCATGGCGGGATAACCCTCTTGCAGCACGGTAAACAACATATAACCATCAACCGCCTGCGGATCTACTGCACGCACTTCCGCCTCCTCATGGAAACCATACGTGGTAATCGGCTTGGAAATCGATGGCATGATTTCACGCACATGCACATCGTCAAGACACAACATCACACGGCCATAAAATGGCAAACGCTGAGTAAATTCGATAAACGCTTGTTTTAATTTGGCGAAATCATGTCCATACGTTTCCATATGGTCGACGTCGATGTTCGTAATGACTTCAATGACGGGTAATAAATTCAAAAATGAGGCATCCGACTCATCCGCTTCAGCGACGAAAAAATCACCACCTCCCAATTTGGCATTCGCACCCACGCTGTTTAAACGACCACCAATCACATACGTTGGATCAAATCCCCCTTGCGCCAAAACGCTGGCCACCAAACTGGTCGTCGTCGTTTTACCGTGCGTTCCAGCAATTGCAATACCTTGTTTCAAACGCATCAACTCCGCCAGCATGACTGCACGCGGCACGATGGGGACGTGTTTCTCACGCCCAGCGACCACTTCAGGATTATCGGACTTGACGGCGCTAGATACGACGATGGCATCCACACCATCAACATGTTGCACCGCATGACCTTGCATCACGCGCGCGCCCAAGCTGGACAAGCGCTGCGTCACCGCATTGCTGCTGACATCCGAGCCAGAAACGCTGTAACCCAAATTGAGCAATACCTCGGCGATACCGCTCATACCGCTGCCGCCTATGCCTACAAAATGGATATTTTTAACCTTATGTTTCATCGTGTTTTCACTTTTTCGCTACTTGTTCCAATACATTAGCAATGCGTTGATCCGCATCACGCACACCTATCGCGTAAGCTTTTTGCGCCATGGTGCTGCAATCTTCACGCGTCATGGTTTGCAACAAAGTCGCCAGCTTGGCTGCACTCAATTCACTTTGCGGCAAATGTAACGCAGCTTTCCGCTCAGCCATCCACACCGCATTATTGCGTTGGTGAGAAGTAGTCGAGACCAACAATGGCACCAATACGCTAGCCACACCGGTGGCGGTCAATTCTGACACCGTAATCGCACCCGCACGGCAAATCACCACATCCGCTTGCGCGTAACGGGCTGGCATATCATCAATAAAATCCAACACTTCAGCATTGACTTGCAAATTTCGATACAAGGCGCGCAACGCCTCCACATGCTGCTTACCGGATTGATGCGTAACAATCGGCCTAATTGATTCAGGCAATAAAGCTAATGCCGCAGGCACGCATTCATTCAGCACCTTGGCACCCAAACTGCCCCCCACCACCAACACACGCAACACACCACTACGTGTGGCGTAACGCTCCGCTACGGCAGGCAAATGCAACATATCCTGATGCACCGCATTACCAGTCACCAATGCTTTACGCTTGGCCCAACCAAAATCAGTCGCAAAACCAAATAAAACTTGCTGAGCAAACGGAGACAATATTTTGTTAGACAACAATAAGTTGGCATCTGCATTCATCAACACTACTGGAATACCGCGCAATTTCGCCATCAAGCCACCAGGCACCGTAACATAACCACCCATACCCAACACCAAATCTGGCTTGCTCCACCCTAAAGAACGGAAACACAACAAACAACTAAACAACAAGTGCCACACACCACGCAAAGCATGACGCCATCCCTTGCCACGCAAATTGGCGAGAGGAATCAAATCCATATCGATCCCATGTTGCGGCACAATGTCGCGCTCCATTCCCTGCGTCGTCCCCAACCATGAAACTTGCCAGCCGCGTGCTTGCATCGCACGTGCAATCGATAAACCAGGAAAAATATGGCCACCCGTTCCAGCTGCCATAATCAATAATCGCTTTGTATGCTGTGTCGACTTCATACTCGACCTCCGCGCATTCGCACCCGATTTTCGTAATCAATCCGCAACAAGATAGTGAGCCCAATACAATTGATCACAACACCAGAGCCCCCGTAACTCATCAATGGCAAAGTCAATCCTTTGGTAGGTAACAGTCCCAAATTTACTCCCATGTTGATAAACGCTTGCACGCCTATCCAAATACCCACTCCTTTCGCACACAATCCGGCAAAAATGGCATCCATTGCAATCGCTTGACGACCAATTTCGAAGGAGCGTTTGATGATCCAATAAAACATCAAAATGACAACCAAGACACCAGCAAAGCCTAACTCTTCCCCAATCACTGCCAATAAGAAATCGGTATGTGCTTCTGGCAAGTAATGTAATTTTTCTACGCTCGCACCCAAACCAACACCAAATAACTCGCCGCGTCCAAACGCAATCAATGAATGCGATAGCTGATAGGCTTTACCCAAGGCGTTTTCTTCCGTCCATGGATTCAAATAAGCAAAGATACGCTCACGCCGCCATGGCGACAAAATAATCACTAAGCTAAAAATCCCCACCAGCGTGGCACTAATCCCGCCAAACCAAATACCGTTGATACCGCCTAAAAACAAAATCCCCATGGCAATACAAACAATCACCCCAAACGCACCTAAATCCGGCTCCAGCAACAACAATAAACCCACCAAAGCCACAGCGCTGGCCAAAGGTAAAAATCCCTTGGTCAATTTATGCATGTATTGCTGTTTACGTACCGTATAGTCCGCCGCATACAAAACGATAAACAACTTCATAAATTCAGATGGCTGCACATTGACGATCTTGAATGACAGCCAGCGCTTAGCGCCATTCACACCTTTCCCAATGCCGGGAATCAACACCAATCCCAACACGACCAACGTAATGACGAAAAGATAAGGCGCCCAACGCTGCCAGGTTTGCACCGGAATGCGAAATGCAAACAAAGACACCAACAAGGAGGCCGCGATATACAAAGCTTGCCGGGTCAAGAAATAAGAGTTTTTGTAATTGGCGTATTTGGGCGAATCAGGCAAAGCAATCGAAGCCGAATACACCATCACCATGCCAAACAACATCAATAAGACAACAACCCAAATCAAGGGCATATCCAGCTCTGTCATGCTGGAACGATGGGTACGACCAGACATGCTATTAAACATGCTCGTATTCGTAGTAATAGAAGATGATGATGATGATGATGAAAATAGCGTAGACAATTTCATGCCATCACCTCGCCACGAGAAAGAGCAACTTCACGCACAGCATCGACAAATACCTGCGCTCTATGGACATAGTTTTGGAACATATCCAAACTGGCGCAAGCGGGGGACAATAAAACCGCATCGCCTTCCTGCGCTATTTCTGCAGCGCCCTGCACGGCATGCTCTAAATTGGTGCAATCAAGCAAAGGAATGCCAGATTTTTCCAAAGTCACTCGCAAGATGGGCGCATCTTTGCCAATCAAAAACACCGCACGTACATAACGCTGAACTGGCGCAATCAAAGGCTCAAAATCCTGTCCTTTACCATCACCACCAGCAATTAACACTAAACGCTGCCGACTACCGTTCTGCATCACGCCTAAACCATTCAATGCAGCAACCGTGGCACCATCGTTAGTCCCTTTGCTGTCATCGTAATAATCCTCGCCCGCAATCGTTGTAACCAATTCAACCCGAGGTGGTTCGCCCTGATACTCCCGCAAACCAGCCAATAATGGCGCAAATGGCAAATCAATGGCACGACACAAAGCCAGTGCCGCAAGGGCATTCATAGCATTGTGCTGACCTCGGATTTTTAATCCATCGACTGGCATTAAATGCTGTACAGCCTGTTCGGATTGTTCAGATTGTTCTGCTACGCACAACCACGCAATACCACCTTCGTTACGCAAGCCAAAACACCCCACCTGCGCTGGTTCACGTAAGCCAAAAGTAGTAATAGATGGAAATGAAGATGAGGTCGATGCCATTTGCATCACGCTCTCATCCTCACGATTCAACACACGCGCTGTATGGGGACCAAAAATCCTGGCTTTGTCTGCCACATACGCATCCATACTGCCATGCCAATCGAGATGATCTTGCGAGATATTTAATACTGTCGCTGTGTCAGCGTCTAGGCTGTACGTCGTATGAAGCTGGAAGCTGGATAACTCTAATACCCACACTTGCGGCAAAGTGTCTTCTTCCAACATCTTACGTAATACTTCCAATACAGCTGGGCTGATATTACCCGCCACTTGCACCGTCAATCCAGCATGTTGGCATAACAATCCGGTCAAGCGCGTCACCGTAGTTTTGCCGTTGGTACCAGTAATCGCAATCACTTTGGGCGCATACGCACGCGTTGCTTTTAAAACGGTCAACGCTTGCGCAAACAACTCCATTTCTCCCCATACCGCTATGTTTTTTTGCTCTGCAGCTGGCAAAACTAATGCCAACTCGCGCGCTGGTGCCAAACCTGGACTCAGTGCAACGAAATCCATTCCATCCAATAACGTAGGGGAAAATGCCTGAATGTGGTCAGCGATTCCCGCATCAGCGCCACCGATAAATTCCACGTCAGGAAGCAAAGTGCGCAATGCCTGCAAACGCTGCGGCACAGCGCGCGTGTCAGCGACACGCACAATGGCACCGCAACGCACTAGCCATTGCGCCATCGCCAGGCCAGATTCTCCTAGCCCTAGCACCAACACATGTTTTTCCTGATAATTCATCGAATAAATATCTATCAACCTAACGTATTAACGCAACTTCAACGTAGACAAACCGAACAACACCAACATCATGGTGATAATCCAAAAACGCACGACGACTTGCGTTTCCTTCCAACCTTTTTGCTCAAAATGATGATGCAGTGGCGCCATCAAAAAGAAACGACGACCGACGCCATAACGCTTTTTGGTATATTTAAAATAACTGACTTGAATCATGACGGAAATGGTTTCCACAACAAAAATCCCACCCATGATGAATAAAACAATCTCTTGTCGCACGATGACAGCGATCGTTCCCAAACCCGCTCCTAGCGCCAACGCGCCAACATCGCCCATAAACACTCGTGCGGGGTGAGCGTTGAACCACAGAAAAGCCAAACCAGCACCCGCCATGGCACCGCAAAAAATCAACAATTCACCAGCTCCTGGAATATGCGGAATAAACAAATATTTTGAATAAGTCGCACTCCCCGTCAAATAAGCAAAAATCCCCAAAGCAGAACCCACCATGATGGTCGGCATAATCGCCAATCCATCCAAACCGTCGGTTAAATTGACTGCATTGCTGGCACCCACAATCACAAAATACGTCAACGCAATAAAACCCCATACACCCAAGGGATAGCTGACACTTTTAATGAAAGGCACAATCAAATCTGCCTTGGGTGGCAAATTCATATTGAAACCTGATTGCACCCAAGCCGCGAACAATTCCCACACCTTGGTATTGGTTGGCGCAGATACAGAAAATGCCAGATAAATTGCAGCAACAATTCCAATCAAAGACTGCCAAAAATACTTCTCTGCCGATCTCATGCCATTCGGATCTTTGTACACCACTTTGCGATAATCATCAGCCCAACCCACTGCGCCATAACCCAAGGTCACAATCAACACGATCCAAATAAAACGATTCGACAAATCTGCCCAAAGCAAGGTCGAAATACCAATCCCAATCAAGATCAACACGCCACCCATGGTAGGCGTGCCAGATTTGACGAGATGCGTTTGCGGGCCATCTTGACGCACGGCTTGACCAACCTTCAATCTGGCCAACATACGTATCACCGCTGGACCAGCAATCAAACCAATTGCCAGCGCCGTCATAGTGGCAAACACCGCACGAAAGGTAATAAAGTTAAAGACCCGCAATAGGCCCAAATCCTGTTTAAAAAATTGCGCTAGCCAAAGCAACATAATTAATGAAATCCTTGCGATGTTGATGACGCTGATCCCAGCTGACCGGTTTGATCGATTAAATGCTGCACCACACGCTCCATTTTCATAAAGCGTGATCCTTTTACCAGTATCGTCGGCATTGTTGGTGTTGATACTGCGTTTACCGTATTTACCGTATTGACAATGCGATCGATGGCTGCATACAAAGCATCAATATTTTCGTAATGACTAGCCGATACACCAAACGCTTGCGCGCTATAAAACGCCAATTGTCCCAAAGTTAACAAATAATCTATCTGACGACTACGCGCATATTGGCCAATTTCTTCATGAAATTGCTGCCCTTGATGACCCACTTCGCCCATATCCCCCAAAATCAAAATACGTGGCGATGGTGCTTGTGCCAACACATCAATCGCGGCACGGACTGAATCTGGGTTAGCGTTATAAGTATCGTCTATCACCTTTGCGCCTTGTCGACCAGACTTGCATTGCAAACGTCCCTGCACCGAAGTAAACAATTCCAAACCACGAACGATAGAAGGAATATTGATGCCCAACGCATGAGTACAAGCAATCGCCGCCAAGGCATTGCGCACATTGTGCTCACCCGCCACGTTTAAATGCAGGGAAAAATGCTGCGCCCCTAACTTGACTTGTAAATCACTCCCCATACCTTTGTTTTGATACTGACACGTCACATCAGCATCGGCGGTAAAACCAAAAGTCAGGATTTTTCGCCCTTTTCCTTGCTCTGACGAAAGGGCAAACTCACGCCAAAGTCCGGTATGCGCAGCATCCGCTGGGAACACCGCCACGCCATCCACTGGCAAAGCGCTAATCACAGCACCGTTTTCTTGGGCAACAGCATCGACATTCGCCATGAATTCCAAATGCTCACGCTGCGCGTTATTGACCAACGCCACTTTGGCCTGCGCCATATTGGCCAAGACAGCAATTTCACCAGGATGATTCATACCCAATTCAATCACCGCTGCTTGATGCGATGCTTGCAAACGCAATAAGGTCAAAGGCACGCCAATATCATTATTAAAATTGCCCTGCGTGGCCAAATAATGCCCGACACCAAACTCTGCCGCCAAAATAGAGGCGATCATTTCTTTAACCGTTGTTTTGCCATTGCTACCGGTCACAGCAATCAGGGGCAAATCACACTGTTGCCGCCAATAACGACCTAATTGACCTAAAGCAAGGCGCGTATCCGGCACCACGATTGCGGGCACTTTCAAATCTGCTGGGAGTTTTTCTACCATCACAGCAGCGACACCTTGCTCCACCACTTCGCTTAAAAAATCATGCGCATCAAAACGCTCACCACGCAATGCGACAAACAAGCTATCTTTTGATCCAGCTTTCCGACTATCGGTGACGACTTGCGTGAAAGCAACGTCTTCTGTCACTACGGCATCTGGCATGCAGGATGTTAATTGCGATAATGACATTTTCATCATGTTCATTAACCCACCTTCTTCATGGTTGCACGCGTTGCCAACGCTAATGCGGCGTGGTCAGCATCAGAGAATGGCAATTTCTTACCCTTAATTTCCTGATAGTTTTCATGCCCCTTGCCTGCCAGCAAAATGACATCGCTCTTCGCTGCATGTTTGACCGCTGACAAAATGGCCGCCGCTCTGTCTTCTATCACTGATGTACTTAGTACAGTACTTTGTACATTTTCTACATTGGATGAATTTTTCATACCCTGCAAAATTTGCTGCATGATGACTTGCGGATCTTCACTACGCGGATTGTCACTGGTCACAATAACGTGATCAGCCATTTCTGCAACCGCGCCCATTTGTGCACGCTTACCGGGATCACGATCACCACCACATCCAAACACGCACCACAACTGACCAGCACGTTCTTGGGCCACTAGACGCAGGGCCAGCAAAGTTTTCTCCAATGCATCTGGGGTATGGGCGTAATCAATCACGATCATCGGTGCATCATGCCCACCCAACTGCTGCATACGTCCTGGCGC
>CAZMPS010000010.1:0-8853 GCA_964568305.1 uncultured Burkholderiaceae bacterium | reverse complement strand
TACGCCAATCGCACGACGCCATTCGACGCCTTTTGCCAGCAAAGCACCCAACACACCCAAGATATTGCTGACATTGAATAAACCAACCAAATGTGTTTTGACATGCGCATTACCAAACGGGGAGTGCACATGAAACTCCGTACCATAGTGACGACTACGAATATCTGTAGCACGCAAAGTAGGCACGCCTTCTAGCACAGCATCACCTACTGTATAAGCAATCAACTCCGCCTGATTATGCAATTGCTGCTGCATACGTTGCGCCAAACGCAAGCCCATAGAATCATCCAAATTCAATATCGCATGACGCAAACCCGGCCAATCGAACAAACGGGTTTTCGCCGCCTCATACGCCGCCATATCTACGTGATAATCCAAATGATCGCGTGTCAAATTAGTAAACAAGGCAAGATCGACATGCATGCCATTCATACGTCCTTGATCCAAACCAATTGACGAGGCTTCTATGGCCAATGTTTTGGCACCAGCATCGCGCATTTCAGCTAATTTGCGTTGCAATAGCACCGCATCCGGCGTGGTGTAACCGGTGGTTTCAAACGTCCCACTGCCACGCCTAAACACGCCGGCGCCCAAAGTACCCAATACGGCGACGGGCTCTCCCAAACGCGACAAAGCACTCGCCAACCATTGCGTACAAGAGGTTTTGCCATTGGTACCCGTCACGGCGATGGTGTACATGCCAGCATCTGGCTGAGCGTAATAAGTATTGGTGATATAACCCGCCTGCATTTTCAAATCGACCAACGCTAAATGCGGCACTGGTTGCGCAATTGCACGGTAGGCGGCTTCCTCACCATCATCTTTACCCGCCTCATACAAAATCGCCACCGCACCATTTTGTATGGCATGGGCAATATACTGCCGACCATCACCCGTATCCGCATCGCCTGGATAGGCGAAGAAAATATCGCCCGACTTAACCATACGCGAATCCGATACGCAGTTCGCTTTGGGCGCCACGCTGTGTAACCATGCCAACACCTCGGACTGCTGCATTGAGAAGGATGTCATCACATGACCTCCTCAGTTTTGCTAGGAATCACGATATTGGTAATACTGGAATCCGGCGCCACATTCAGTGCACGCAAAGCATGTGCAGCCACAACAGAAAACACAGGAGCAGCCACATCCCCGCCATAATGACGACCATTGGAAGGCTCATCAATCATTACCGCAATAATGATGCGCGGATCAGAAGCAGGCGCAAAACCAACAAATGAGGCGACGTATTTATTCACATAACGACCACCAACAATTTTCAATGCGGTACCAGTTTTGCCGCCTACGCGATAACCCGGCACCTGGGCTTTGGGCGCGGTTCCTTCTGGGCTGACGACTGTTTCAAGCATGGCGCGCAAATCGTGTGCAGATTGTGCAGTAATCACGTGCTGCCCAATCGGTAGCTCATTAACCCTCTGAAAAGACAAGGGAATCAAGTCCCCATCACGCGCGAAAATCAAATAAGAACGCGCCAACTGAATCAAAGAAACTGAAATACCGTGGCCGTAGCTCATAGTCGCTTGCTCAATTGGACGCCAAGTTTTAGGCGGTCGCACTCGACCCGCAACTGCACCAGGGAAACCAAATTTCGGCTGTTGACCAAAACCAAGGGTGGTAAACATTTCCCACATTTCTTCTGGCTGCATTTGCAGGGCAATTTTAGCTGTGCCGATATTTGAAGATTTTTGAATAATCTGGGACACAGTCAAGGGACCATGTGCGTGCGCATCATGGATGGTAGCCGTCCCTATCGTCATGCTTCCCGGTGCAGTTTGGAATACCGATGATGGAGTAATACGCTTAGTATCCAAGCCCAACGCAACCGTAAAAGGCTTTAAAGTCGAACCAGGCTCAAAAGTGTCCGTCATCACTCGATTGCGCAACTGCGCACCAGTCAATATCGAACGATTGTTTGGGTTATAAGTCGGCAAATTGGCCAGCGCCAACACCTCACCGGTTTTGACATCCAGAACCACGACACCACCGGCCTTGGCCTTATTCTTTTCTACCGCCTCCTGCAATTGCGAAAAAGCAATGTATTGTATTTTTCTATCAATAGATAACGCCAAGTCCTGGCCATCATGCGGCTCACGCACCGCCTCGATATCTTCAACAATATGACCTAATCTGTCTTTAATCACGCGACGACTACCTGGCTTACCTGCCAGCATTTTTTGCGAAGATAGCTCCATACCATCTTGCCCGGCATCCTCCACATTAGTAAACCCCACCACATGCGCCATCACATCGCCTTCTGGATAAAAACGTTTGTATTCTTTGCGCGTTTCAATCCCGGCAATTCCTAATTTGGCAATTTTTTCTGATACCTCTGGCTCAACTTGTCGCTTCAAATACACAAAATTACGGTCAGAATCGAGCTTTTTACGCAAATCAGCCTCACTCATTTCCAGCAATGCAGCCAACTCACGAATTTTTTTAGGCTCTGCTTCTAACACGTCCTCTGGAATAGCCCAAATCGCCTTGACCGGCATAGAAGACGCCAATACCTGACCATGACGATCCGTAATTTTGCCTCGCGTTGCAGGTAACTCTAGCGTACGGGCATAACGAGAAGCACCTTGTTTTTGCAAAAAATCAGTAGAAATTCCCTGCAACCACAACGCACGACCAAGCAGCGCTAAAAATGCGACAAACAACAAAAACAATACGATCCGAGAACGCCATGCAGACAAGGACATCGCCAACACTGGATTAGCAGCAAAAGACACACCCTTGCCAGCAGCAACACGTGACCCTGTGCGTGACCCGCGACCCAACATCATTTGTCTCCCACCTTGATGTATTGTATTTGCCCAGCATGCACACTCACCATATTCAAAGAGCGCCGCGCCTGCTCCTCAATACGAGCATGTTTGCCCAATGTAGACTGATCTAACTGCAATTGCGCCCATTCGACTTCATGTTGGCGTGCACTAGCTTGTGCGCGCTCAAGCTCAATAAACAAACGTCGTGCCTGATATTGCGAGTTGATGACAGACAATGCACACAAAACTAAAAGAGTGGTGAGGATTAAATTAATACGAGTAATCATGCCACGACCTCATGAGGCACTTTGGCCGCCACGCGCATGATGGCTGAACGCGCGCGAGGATTGGCGTGAATTTGTTCTTGAGAAGGACGTGCTTTCGATATCAACGCCATTTCTGCTTGCGGCAAATCCGCCGCACGAATCGGTAAACGACGATCTGGTTGCGCTTTATGCGCTTTGGAAGCCATAAAACGTTTGGTAATCCGATCTTCTAATGAGTGAAAACTGATCACTACCATCCGACCCTGTGGTGCCAAGAATTGAAATGCCTGTTCTAATCCTATCTTGAGATCTTCAAGCTCTTGATTGATGAAAATCCGTATAGCCTGAAAACTCCGAGTGGACGGATCACGCCCCTTTTCGCAGGTTTTGACGACGCTTTCCACGATCTTGGCAAGCTGTCGTGTGCTTGAAATTGGCTCGATTGTCCTGCGAGCAACAATCGCCTTTGCAATCTGAAAAGCAAACCGTTCTTCCCCATATTCTCTAATCACTTTCTCAATATTTTGTTCAGTTTCAATTGCCAGCCATTCTGCAGCCGACATGCCACGCGTGGTGTCCATGCGCATATCAAGCGGGCCATCAAAACGAAAACTAAAACCACGTGTTGCATCATCAACTTGCGGTGATGAAATCCCTAAATCCAACAAAACACCATCAATATGCGTCACGCCACGCGCTGCCAAAGCCTGGCCCAGGCTGGCAAAACTAGCATGCACAATTTCAAAACGTGGGTCGACAATCTCTTGGGCGTCAGCAATCGCCTGCATGTCTTTATCAAATGCAATCAGGCGCCCATTCGGGCCCAAATTTTCTAAAATTTTGCGGCTATGACCACCACGACCAAAAGTGCCGTCGACATAAATGCCGTCAGCACGCACGCCTTCCATCGCCAAACCATCAACTGCCTCATTCAACAATACTGTTTGATGTTGAAATTGTTGAGTTTGTTGAGTTTGTTGAGTTTGTTGAGTTTGTTGAGTTTGTAAAGCTGGTTGTTTTTTTGAAGAACCTGTCAACATTGACAATGCTTGTGTGGTCATAGCAGTCCGTCAAAAAGAAAAATTGCTCAAGACATCAGGCATACCAGCTGCAATCGCTTGCGACTCACTCTCTGCCAATTTGGCAGCATCCCAGATTTCAAAATGACTACCCATCCCAAGCAACATCAAATCACGTGTCAAGCCCACCATGGCGCGCAATTCTGGCGCAATCAAGACGCGACCCGCCGTATCCATTTCGACATCAGAGGCATTACCAAGAAAGATGCGCTGCCAAGCGCGCCCTGACATGGGCCAAGCGGCAATTTGCTCACGATGTTCTTCCCACACCGGACGAGGAAATAACAATAAACAACCATGAGGATGACGAGTCAGCGTAATACGGCCTTCACATTGTTGCGCCAAAGCGTCACGATGCTTGGCAGGAATAGACATCCTGCCTTTCGCATCAAGATTGAGTGCGGACGCGCCTTGGAACACGGAAAACCCTTTTAGCTTTGATTGAGAAGATTTTGTGCGCGTGTTTATTTACCTTTGTTGCAACCAATCAATGTACTTTTAAATACAATTTGAAACACAACTTTTCCCACAAATAAACACTTTTTCACACAACCTCCCACTTTAGTGGATGCACCACCCTTGGTCAAGCAATATTCGCAAGAAAAAAATAATTTTATTAATGAAGTCAAGGACTTAGCGCAAGAAGACAAAACACAAAAAAGTAAAAATTCTCAAATGAATTAAGTACTTATCAACGATATTGAAAGTGTGCTGTAAGATAAACATCCGTGTTATGTATGCGTGATGTACAACAATTTATATATTTGCATTTTTACCCACACTTTCATTGCAAAATAAATAATTGGGTATAAGATAGCAGTAAGACAAGAAGAGTTATTTAAATAATCACTTTTTTGTAGGAGGCGCGACATGAATAACATCACACTTGCCCACACCAGACCTGTGTACAACATGGAGGAGGTTCGCGACGCCCTTGAACGCAGCCACGGCCGCGCGCCTGAATTGGAAGCGTTTTATCAACGCATGCTGGAATCCGGCGCAGATCGTTTTGTGACCTCACCGACCTCCACAGACGCCTTGGCACCGTTATACGAAGAGTGCCCCAATTTCACCGAAGTATTGGATGATTTGAGCCGCTACATGGGCCTCTCGTGTGCAGGCAATGCAGGTTTCAATATCATGCCGATTTTGCTACTAGGCGACCCTGGCGTGGGCAAAACCCATTTTGGCAAACGATTGGCGAAAATGATGGAAACAGAATTTGAATTCATCAGCATGAATGCCCTCTCCGCTGGATTTATCATCACTGGCACTTGCGCCAGCTGGAAAGGTGCCAAATGCGGAAAAATCGCCGAACGCTTGGTACGCGGCCAATACGCCAATCCCGTCGTGTTGCTAGATGAAGTGGAAAAAGCCACCGGCTCCACGCAATCCGATCCCATGGCAGCGCTATATCAATTGCTAGAGCCAGAAACATCACGCAATTTTCGCGATGAGTTTATCGACGTTGAAATCGATGCCAGTCAAATTTTCTGGGTCTTAACCGCAAATAGCCTGGAAGGGATTCCTGCCCCATTACTCAATCGGATGGCAGTGTATGAAGTCCCCTCACCCACGCCCGAGCAAGCCGCTGCTATCGCACAACAAATTTATGCCGGATTGATCAGCGAGTTGAAATTAAAAAAATTCAAAACCCAACTCAATCACGACACCGTCGAAAAGCTCGGTCACGTCTCCCCTAGAGAAATGCGCAAAACTTTGCTCGATGGTCTGGGTTATGCCGTTGCAGCAGGAAGAGAAGAAATGGCAGCCGATGATTTACACATCCGTACCTGCCCTCATAAACACAAAATAGGCTTTTAAAGTTTTAGGCCTTTAGGCTTTGGTTCTTTCAGTTTTATAGCAACCGGGGTGTGAATGCATTCTGGTTGCTTTTTTATTGAGTGAAGCAAGCTCAGGTATGTGCAGCCTTTGCCACCAGCTTTACACCCAATGCAGCACAAACACGGCTAATCGTGTCAAATCTTGGATGGGCATTGGGGCGTAGTGCCTTGTACAAAGCTTCGCGTGTAATGCCAGATGCATGAGCAATTTCACTCATCCCACGCGCACGGGCTGCCAATCCAAGCGCATGCGCCAATTCTGCGGCATCACCACCTTCAATCACCATAGTCAAATAAGCGGCAATATCTTCTTCGCTCTTGAGATGCTCTGCCAAATCAAACTCTGGCAGATCAGAAACACGGATTTCTTTATTCATGGTTTACTCCTTAATGTTGGCCGCAATCTGAATGGCCTTTGCAATATCAGCAGACTGAGTAGATTTGTCGCCACCACCCAACATAACGATGAATGTTTCACCTCGCTTGACGTAATACATACGCCAACCTGGGCCGAAATGTTCGCGCATCTCAAATACACCACCACCAACTGGCGCCACATCGCCAAGATTACCATTTTGGGCTTTATCCAAACGACGTGCCAAACGAATCCGCGTCATGTGATCTCTCAAGCCATTGAGCCAACAAGTAAATTCGGGAATTGATTTGATGGAAAACATGACTAATTGTAATCGGTCGAATACACTTAATCAATCTAAAAACATCCAAAAAGCATCTACAAACATGAAGGAAAAAAATCAAGGAGTATATTGCACACACCTTGTGTATTCTTTTTGATTATCGCGAATGGATCAGAGTGCAAAAATTGCGCGCCTGATCTAACAAAAAATTCAGTGAAGCAAGCCGATAGGCCGGATTTTGTTACGGCATAAAGTCTTACGATTTCATGCTATGACAGTCATTCCTCTAGGCGTTAAATTGCTCTAACGCTCAAGCTTCCTACCCGCACGCTCCGCGAGCCGCATCAACGCGTGCCTATTTGGAATTGCTCCGAGTGGAGGTTACCGCGTTTCACCGTAACTTAATACGCTCGTCTCTGTGGCCCTATTCCTCGCCTTATACCTTGCGGCTTTCAGCGGACGGCCGTTAACCGTCACCCTGCCCTATGGAGTCCGGACCTTCCTCCCGCCATGATTGCACGCAACCATAGCCAGCGACTGTCTGGCTTGCTTCAAGCACGCATTGTAGTGCTATCGCCATTTTTTTACAAAAAAACAAGTCACACAACATTGTATAATGCACAATTTACCAAAACTAACAATCCTGCACACTCCCTAACGCTCCAGTACTAAATATGACATCACCAACTATTTCTACAGGCAGTAAGACCCCTCCGCTCAACTTACCAACAACGCCTTTTCCAGAAACGGAAAAGGACGCGTTACAGCAAGCGATTGATAGTAAAAACACACAGACCATACTCACCGCGCTGATGCAGACAAAAGCCGGTGACCACAGTGTCACCACCCGTATTACGAACACCTTAATGAAAAAGGACAATGGACTAGATCAAGGGGCCAAAAGCGCACTGTGTGATCATTTAAAGCAAAATGGTGTTGATCTCCATGAGCCCATCCTGGAAGGAAAAACTCTTGTTGACATTGCTAATGACAATCAAGACTATGGGCTTGCAAAAATTTTGAAAGAGACATCATCTACCACTAATCGGATAAATGTGGTGTATGGCACGATAGCGGGATTGACGACCTCTTTTTTACTTTCCCCTTCTATCTGCATCATAGATAAATGTGTGACTAAAAAACAGTCCGGGAAAATCAACAGCTATCCAAAAGGCCTAATAAACGAAACGGTGAAACTTTACAAGCAACCGGCTCAATTTTTCCGAAGTCCTTACTATTGGTCTATGTTGGCTGTATATGGAAGCACTTATATCACAGCAAATGTTACCGAAGCTGAGTGCCTCAATCAGGGAAAAGATCCACTCTTGTACAAATTTGTATTGTCATCAATAGTCAATATTGTTGCCTCTAATTGGAGAGATGGTTTGTATGCACAACTATCTGGCAAAGGCCCCGCCCGCCCTATGCCATTAACTGGCAGACTGCTATTTGCCATGCGTGACAGCTTTAGTGTCGCAGCAGGATTCACAATCCCGGGATATGCGGCCAAAAAATGCGAAGAATACGGCATACCCAAAAAACACGCAGGCTATGCCAGCCAACTTGGCATTCCTGTTTTACTGCAAGTTTTTATTGCGCCCATGCATTTATTGGCCCTTGATTTATACAATCACCCCAAGTCAACCTTAAAAAATATATGGACAAGAATCAAGCATGAATATCCCAAGGTGATGGGACCAAGAATACTACGAACTTTATTCGCTTATGGCGGTGGCGGCCTGACAAATAGCTGGCTCAAAGAATGGCTCTCTTCATCTGAACCTAAAAAGTTGTAAAGTAGTCAAAAAACACACTATGAGCCTGTAAATCAATTTACAGGCTCCTTACAAGCGCTAACAAGATTACATGCAAAGACCAAAAACCCGAATTGCCCCACCCAGCTTAATAAACAATGCAGTGACTGTGTAACTGTCGTGATTAAAATCTGTGTCACACCCCGCCAAAGGAACGCAAGTCTCGACTACTCGAGCAGTTTTCACCTTAAAAGCCATTTTTCCTATCCTGTCACCATCCAACGGACCATCTTCAAATGCTTTTAAACTACTTCCTAGCGTATCTTTATTAGTTAAAGGAAGATAGTGCACTTCATCGGTATGATCCACAACACCAAGAATACCTTCTTCTTTAGCATTGCCGCTCTCCGTTTCTCTCTGGCGAATGATCAAATCAGGCTTATCTCCCATACTGTCGTCGACAACAATAGCTGGACCATACAAAGC
>CAZMPS010000009.1:6692-19348 GCA_964568305.1 uncultured Burkholderiaceae bacterium | reverse complement strand
CAGACACAGACACAGACACAGACACAGACACAGACACAGACACAGACACAGACACAGACACGGTCAAATTGTAAGCTGGGTAATGCGCCGAGGCAAATTCTTTAAAAGCATTTTTTCGAACGACACATTGGTATCTGCGCTGGATGTATCTGTCCAAGTTCCGGTGCTAAATTTGCTACGTGATTTGCAGGATGAGTTTGGTATCAGCTATCTCTGCATTTCCCATGACTTATCGGTGGTGAAATACGCCGACGCGGATACGTTGTATGCCGCGCCGCAGCATCCCTACACGCGGGTGTTGTTGGGGGGCGGGGTATCAGGCCTGAGTGAATGTGATCCGATGTGATGATCAACGTAATTGTTTGACCATTGTTTGAATAGGTAAAAACCGAATGCAGCGTAGCATGTGCGCATGGGAGGCTCGGTATGCTTGTGGTACGTCGGTTCGCGCTATAAATTCTTGCTCTAGTTCTTCCGCAGCGTTTTCGATGCCAGTAAGCATCTTGTTGAACTCACGATTGAAACTGCTTGGGCGTACGCCAAGTTGCTCTGCAAAAGCCATGACATGTTCTTTGCGAAGGTCGCTATAGCGCACTATCTCGGCGATGGGAAATGACATCGCAATATTTGGCCATTGGGATTCTCCGTCACCTGATAATTCAGGCCGAGCCCAGGCACAGGTGCTTAAAAGATCATAGTGTGGCGCCAATTCATAACCTTCTGAGCTTGCTATGAGCGAGAGGTTTTTTAGATGGGCGTCGCTGTTGCCAATCAAGACGTTAAACAATGTCCATCGAAAAAGTGCGACGCGGGTTGTGGCGGGCGTGCGGCATTTGCGCAAAATGTCTTGTAAGGCTTGAATGCCAGATGCATCATATTTGGCTTGGGCAGCTAAAGTCAGTAGTTGTAACGCATCAAGAGTATGTAATCTCTTCACCGGCTCACTTGTGTTGGTGAGATTGCGATCGAAGCGTTCAATAATGTAGACGGGTGAAGGCACATACCGTAGCTCTACATGAGGAACAGAAAGTCCCATCATTTGCGCCAGTCGCGCTGAAAACCATTCATTGACCGCGCTGCACTGGGGACATCTGGCTTCAAAATATGCGTCGATGCACGTGCGCCAGTTGGCTCGAAAATTTGTCCATCAAGCATGACGATAGCGAGCTTTTGCTGCGCCCCTGCCAGTGACATTTTTTTCGGTGCTTTGGCTGACAGCGCTTGCCATGGCATGGCCCGAATACGTGCTTCCAAATCCTCATTCGACAATGCCAAAAGACCTGCTTCAGGTAATGCAACATTCGGTGGCAGCAAAGTGAGTGCGCCAGCAGACTCTGCGCCAAAATGCGCCAGCATCGTCCAGGCATCGGCGCCAACCGTTACACCTGGTGTCATATACGTAATCAGCTGTTGCCGGGCGTTTTCTTCAGGCAGCAGGTTGTCGAAGAACCACTGAACTGGCCGCACCGTTCCACCATCTTGATGTGAAGTAATGGATAGCGGTAGGCCAGGAGAGAGTTCATATCCTCGTTGTACCCAGGCGGCATCGTATTGAAATGACCATACCCCTGTGTTTTCTGACAAGGTGCCAATCAACTGGTTGTCAATATAGGCGCAAAGTTCTCGATTCATGGCCGAGCCCGTTTCTTGCGACTAGGCTTGCTATGCCAATCAATGGGATTTTCTGCAATCGATGGTGGCAAAGACAGGTGCATTTCGATGCCCAGTTCTTTCATGGTCGCAAAGAGTTTTTGCACCGCCGTTGTAGCGTTGCCCTGTTCTTGGCGGCGTAGCAGGGTTTGCGAGGTTTCCAGCGTTTCGGCCAAATCGGCAAGTGGAACGTTGAGGCCCACCCGTACCGCCCGGAGAACGATGCCCATTTGTTCAAGGGATTCAATTTTGATCGTGTTTGCCATGGCTCAATATAACAGTGTAATTTTGCTCTATTGTGCCATGAGATTTGCTTTTTTGTGGTTAATAGAGCGAAATTGCACAGTTATAAGACGGTAAATATTATTTGAGACGATCAACCCACATCCCAAATAGCGTTCAAAGCAGAAACAGCCGCCATACCAGCAGTTTCCGTGCGCAATATTCTTTCTCCCATCGAAAGCAACAATACACCTTGCTCGCTCGCGGTTTGTTCTTCGGCTGCATTAAAACCACCTTCCGGTCCTATCATGATTGTCACAGCTTGCGCTGGTTGCTGACGTGCCCAGCTAGAAAGAGATAGTGTGGCACGTGGGCTGAGCAAAATGCGCTGCGGTATGTTTTTTTGTCTGATCCATTGCTGAAAATCGGCCAATTCCGCCAGTTGTGGCAAACGGTTCCGTCCACTTTGTTCACATGCCGCTACGATGATACCTTGCCAATGCGCATGCTTTTTCTGCGCACGTTCGCCAGACAGACGCATTACACAGCGTTGGGCGGATAAGGGTTGAATCGCCGTCACGCCTAACTCAACGGCTTTTTCTATGATCCCATCTATTTTGGAAGACTCTGGCAGGGCCTGCGCCAGTGTGATGGCGTAGGGCAATTCCACTTCTTTGGGGGAAAAGGCCTGGACTTCGACATGTACACGTTTTTTTTCGATTAAGCGCAAACTTGCGTTGTACTCCCCACCTTCCCCATTAAACAGCGTGACGGGATCACCAACGTTTAAGCGTAAAACCTGGACGTGATGGGCGATAGCATCGGGTAAGGTAATGAGCGCACCGAGTTCGATGGGGTGTGGGTAAAAAAATCGTGGCATGGCAAGAATGTCGAGTGATAGTGGAAGCGATAAAAGAGCTGTACTGTACACAAAAATAGGGAGGTAATGGGATGGATCGATACCCTGTCGCGCTGTGCTCAGTCTGGTAAAATAGGCAGCTTTATGGCGATGTACAAAGATTTGTGGTCGTCTTCGTATTCATTCTTATTTGTTTATTTATTCACCAACATGACTTCCCTCTCCCCTAGCAACAAAATGGCCAATGCGATTCGCGTTTTGGCAATGGATGCGGTACAAAAAGCAAATTCTGGCCACCCCGGTATGCCGATGGGGATGGCGGAAATTGCGGTGGCGCTGTGGGCGCGGCATTATCGTCATAATCCGGCCAATCCAGCTTGGATTAATCGTGATCGTTTTGTTGTGTCGAATGGACATGGGTCCATGCTGCATTATGCTTTGCTGCATTTGAGCGGCTATGATTTGAGCATGGCGGACATTCAGAATTTTCGCCAAATGCATTCCAAAACGCCTGGTCATCCAGAAGTCGACATCACCCCTGGTGTAGAAACCACGACCGGCCCATTAGGGCAAGGTTTAAGCAATGCGGTTGGTATGGCGTTGGCGGAAAGTTTGTTGGCGGCGCAATTCAATCAGCCGGGTTTTAACATCATCGATCACGTCACCTATGCCTTTGTTGGCGATGGTTGTTTGATGGAAGGGATTTCGCATGAGGCTTGCTCGTTGGCGGGTACGTTGCGTTTGTCGAAATTGGTGGTGTTGTATGACGATAATGGTATTTCCATCGATGGTAAGGTTGATGGCTGGTTCCGTGATGACACACCGCAGCGTTTTGAATCCTATGGCTGGCACGTAGTGCGCAATGTCGATGGTCATGATGTTGATGCGGTGGATGCAGCGATTGCTTTGGCGCGTCAATCTGATCGTCCAACTTTAATTTGCTGCAAAACCGTGATCGGCAAGGGCTCGCCTAATTTGCAAGGCGGCGATAAAGTCCATGGTGCTGCCTTGGGTGAAAAAGAAGTGGCCGCGACGCGCGCTGCTTTGGGTTGGAATGAGGCGCCGTTTGAGATTCCAGCCGATGTGTATGCCGCATGGAATGCGACTGCGCAAGGTCAAACGATAGAAAACGATTGGAATACCCTGTTCCAAGCGTACAGCCAACGTCATCCACAATTGGCGCAGGAATTGTCCCGTCGTATGAGGGCTGAATTGCCAGGAAATTTTCAGCAAACTGTGACCGATTACATTGCTGCTTGCGTGCAAAAAAAGGAAAACATTGCCACACGTAAAGCCAGCCAAAATGCGATTCAAGCCTTGGCGCCTGTGTTGCCTGAATTTTTAGGCGGTTCAGCTGATTTGACCGGTTCCAACTTAACCAACTGGAAAGAATGCGTCGCTGTGCGTTCTGGCCAGCCAGGCAATCACGTCAATTACGGCGTGCGCGAATTTGGTATGAGCGCCATCATGAATGGCGTTGCTTTGCATGGTGGTTTTATTCCATTTGGTGCGACTTTCTTAACCTTTTCCGATTACAGCCGCAATGCTTTGCGTATGGCAGCATTGATGAAAATCCGTTCGATTTTCGTTTTTACGCATGATTCTATCGGTCTGGGTGAAGATGGTCCGACCCATCAATCGATTGAGCATGTATCCAGTTTGCGTTTGATCCCCAATCTGAATAACTGGCGTCCTTGTGATACGGTGGAATCCGCAGTGGCGTGGTCTTGTGCGGTACAACGCAAAAATGGTCCCAGCACCTTAATTTTTTCTCGCCAGAATTTGCCATATCAAGAGCGTAGCCAGGAGCAAATTAACAACATTTCCCGTGGTGGGTATGTGTTGCAGGATGTCGATACAGCTACCGGTGGAGCTAAAGCTATTTTGATTGCAACCGGTTCAGAAATTGGTTTGGCGATGCAGGCAGCACAAGCGTTGGGCGAGCAAGGCGTGCCAGTGCGTGTGGTTTCCATGCCATCCACCGATGTATTTGACTGCCAGGATCCCGCGTACAAAGCCAGCGTATTGACACCAGGTTTGCCACGTGTGGCGGTGGAAGCTGGTGTCACGGATTTTTGGTACAAGTATGTTGGTTTGGAAGGTGCAGTGGTTGGCATTGACTGTTTTGGTGAGTCAGCGCCAGCGGATGTGTTATTTAAGCACTTTGGTTTTACGGTAGACAATGTGGTCGCAGCGGTAAAGCGTACGTTGGGCAGCGAATAAGTTGAAGTCTTTAAGTTTTTGAGTTTTTAGGTTTATTGCCTAGTACGGAATTTTTTTAATCTTAGGAGAAATGATGACGATTCGAGTTGCAATCAATGGTTATGGTCGCATAGGGCGCAATATTTTGCGTGCCCATTATGAAGGCGGAAAAAAACACGACATTCAAATCGTTGCGATTAACGATTTAGGTGATGCCAACACCAATGCGCATTTGACACGTTACGACACTGCGCATGGCAAGTTCCCTGGCACAGTGGCGGTGGAAGGTAATAACATGATCGTCAATGGCGACGTGATCCGTGTCTTTGCACAGCGCAATCCGGCGGAGATTCCATGGGGCGAGCTGAATGTCGACGTGGTGTTGGAATGCACCGGCTTCTTCACTACCAAGGAAAAAGCTTCTGCGCATCTCGCAGGCGGTGCCAAGAAAGTCATTATTTCCGCTCCTGGCGGTAAAGATGTCGATGCTACGGTTGTGTATGGTGTCAATCACAATGTATTGAAAGCCAGCGATACCGTTATTTCCAACGCATCTTGCACTACCAACTGCCTGGCACCATTGGTCAAACCATTGAATGACAGCATTGGCTTGTTAAACGGTTTGATGACTACCGTGCATGCTTACACTAACGATCAAGTATTGACCGACGTAATGCATGAAGATTTACGCCGTGCTCGTTCCGCTACTATGAGCATGATTCCTACTAAGACTGGCGCAGCAGCAGCGGTTGGTTTGGTATTGCCCGAGTTGAACGGCAAGTTGGATGGTTATGCGATTCGCGTTCCAACCATCAACGTATCCATCGTTGACTTGTCTTTCATCGCTGCGCGCGATACTAGCGTGGAAGAAATCAACTCCATTATGAAAACCGCATCAGAAGGTGCGTTGAAGGGTGTGTTGACTTATAACACCGATCCTTTGGTTTCCATCGATTTCAACCACAACCCAGCGTCTAGTAACTTTGATGCGACTTTGACCAAAGTATCTGGTCGTTTAGTCAAAGTGTCCTCTTGGTATGACAACGAGTGGGGTTTCTCCAACCGTATGTTGGATACCACCGTGGCGTTGATGTCTAAATAATTTGTAGGTAGTAAGAAGTGCTAAGAAAGGCGGGTTTTTAGCCCGCTTTTCTTATTTCTTGTGCGCCCAGCATGGGCGCACTTTATTTTTTCAAAGAATCCTTGGCCCAGGTTAAGAACCTTACTAAATCTTCTTTTTCTCCGAAAATACCTGAGAGAGCCGTGGGGGTGGTGCCGGTAGTGCTGTAATTTGGTGCAATTGTAAGCATCTCGTAACAGTAATCTGCAATGTTTGCCGGATCTTCCCCTTCTTTTAGTCGATCAAAGACTTTGCTTAGACTTTTTCCAAGGGTTAAATTTTCTCCACCTTGGTAATTTTTTTTAATTACTTGCGGCCCAGAATCAGGTTGGGTGTTGTGGCCAAATAAGGTGAGGCATTTTTCGATTAGGGTACGTTGATCTGGTCCTAGTAACTCGTTGATTAATTCATATAAGTCTTCGCGCTTTCCGATGAAGACTGGAGGTATTAAACCAACTTGATGTTCTAAATCTGTGCGGCCGTTAAAAAATTGTTTATAGGAAGGATCAATGAGTATCTCTTCTTTTTGTTCTGTTTCGTAGATTAGGAATACATGTGTGTGAACGCAACATATCTTTCCAGAAGGGATGTGTTTGATGGCAATGTTTTTTATAGCACCAGCGTTTTCTAATAATGCGGCAAGCAAGACACTGCCTTGTAAACACACTGGTCCAGAATGTGGGTCGTGTTCTGGAAATAATATTTTCAATCCTTCTGTGTATAAAGAAAGGACAGATTTAACTTGATTGAAAAGTTCACTTTTTACTGCGCGAAACGTTTGTGTGCTGTCTGTGTGTCGCCTGCCACATTGGGGCAAATAGTTAGGCAATAAACAACGAAATGGTGTCTCGCGGGAGGACATGGATTTGATGGGCAGTCCTTGAGCTGTTCGTGATAGTTTAACCAACGACGCAGTATTCGTAGTGTTTCTAATATGAGTTATAAACATGATTTTCTACAAATAGGCGAATATTTTTTGTGAGTAATTATGCAACAACATAATGTATGTGCGCGTCAAACAAAAATTGCTTGGTTGATCACTTTTCAGTGAGGGTGCAGTAAGTTGGAAACGATTGACTGCAATAGTGATTCAACCCGAAAATGCTATTCCACAACTCGTTAACTGCTGTCACTTCATCGGCCACGCTTGCCATATCAATTTTTGCGTGCTCTTTTCCTTGTAGCCGTAATTGATGTTGTTGCCTTCTGAAGTGGCGATACGCATTTGCAGTTTTTAATGCTAAATCGACATTAATTAAACCTAATTTCCCGCACGTTGTCAATAACGCAATATTGCCGCTGTTGGCTGTTAATTCAGGGTATTGAGCCGCATGGCGTAAGACCAAAAACTGCACCATGAATTCAATATCAATCATCCCGCCGGCATCTTGTTTGAGATCGAAATCGTTAGTGCGTGTTGGATGGGCGGCGTACATTTTTTGCCGCATGGACAAAACTTCCTGCTGCAATTTTTCAGGCTCCCTGGATTGACGCAAGATTTGGATGCGTAAGGCTTCAAAGCGTTCACCTAATCTTTGATCACCTGCACAAAAGCGGGCGCGGCTTAGGGCTTGATGTTCCCATAGCCAGGCGGATTGGGTTTGATAACGCTCAAAGGATGTCAGGCTTGATACCAGCAAACCGCTGGCGCCATCGGGCCTCAGCGCAATATCAACATCGAACAAAATGCCAGCTGATGTGTGGCAAGTCATCCAAGTGATGAAGCGTTGTGCTAGTTTTGCGTAGAGGGCGGGGGCTTCTTGTTCTTGGTCGTCGTATAAAAAAATTACATCGAGATCAGAGGCGTAACTGAATTCTTTCCCGCCTAATTTGCCATAAGCGATGACGGCAAATTGCGGCACTTCTCGATGCCGTTGTGGCAGTGTGCGCCAGACTGCTTGCAGAGTGGCTTGCACCATGATGTCGGCTAACTTGGATAACTCATCGGCTAATTGTTCTACCGTGAGCTTTCCGGCTAAATCTTGGGCGAGCAGGCGGAACAATTGTGCGTGGTGCATGTCGCGCAGAATGTCCATTTGGCGTTCGGTATCGTTGGGGACGGCATCTAGTTGATGTTGTAATTCTGTTTGGAATAATGGCCAGTTGGGTGTGCTGTGATAAATATGAGTGCTCAGTAACTCGTCTAGCAAAATAGGGTGCGTGTTCAGATATTTGGCCGCCCAATCGCTGGCATGCATCATGCGGATTACGCGTTCTAGCGTGTGGGGATATTCAATCAATAGGGATAAATAGGCTGCACGACGAGCAATCGTTTCGAAGAAATCCAACAATCTTGCCAAACTAGTTTGGTGGTCCACATTAGTCGCAAAATGTGTCGAAGAATTGATCGACGAGATTGACGTTGTTGATGATGTAAGAGTAGCGACTTGAACAAGCAGCGGTAGCGCCAGATTAAGTAGAGTGGTTAACTTGTTTTTGCTGCTTTCTGGTAGTGATAGCAAGCGAGGTGATTGCAGCGTGGCGAGTAAACGCTGACTGGCTGCGGTGGCATCATTGAATCCGAGTGTGCCTAGGCGTAGCGTGATACCGGTGTTTTGGTCGCCATCGCACCAGCTGCCATTGCTTGCTAGTGTGATGATGGGGCCATCGTTGTTTTTTTCTTCCGATGTTGGGGGGGCTGAATCTACTACAGAAGATGGAGCATTTTTCTCATTTTTATCGTTAAACATGGCATCAAACTGTGCCGCAACAAAAGCACGTTGTTGGCTTAATGTGGCTAGCAGGGTGGTCGTATCTTCCATGCCCATCATTTGCGCGACGCGTAGGCAACTTTCTGGGTTGCTAGGCAGAGTATGCGTTTGCGCATCGTCTAGGTATTGCAAACGATGTTCCAAATTGCGCAGAAAATTGTAGGCTACTTGTAATTGTTCAACGATGGTTGGGTTGAGTAATTGTTTTTGCGCCAGTGTGACTAATGTGTCGCGCGTTGAGCGCTGGCGTAGCATGCTGTCGCGCCCGCCGCGTATGAGTTGGAATACTTGGACTAAAAATTCTATTTCACGGATCCCACCGCGTCCCAGTTTGATGTTGTTGCTGCGATCGGGATGCAATCTTTCTTGGCGACTGACTTCAGTCCGGATTTGTTCGTGCATGGTACGGATGGCGTCGATGATGCCAAAATCTAGATAGCGTCGATACACAAACGGTCGCACGATGGCATCCAATGCGGCGATATCGTCAGCTTGCCCACTGAGGGCGCGTGCTTTGACCCAGGCATAACGTTCCCATTCTCGTCCTTGCACCAGAAAATATTCTTCCAACATATTGAAGCTAGCCGCGAGTGGACCGGAGACCCCATTGGGTCGCAATGCCATATCGACCCGGAAGGTAAAACCATCTTCGGTGATTTCTGAAAGCGCAGCGATCAGCTTTTTGCCTAGTTTAGTGAAAAATTCATGATTGGATAGCGAGCGTTGATCGGGCGTTGTGGTTTGCGTTTCCCCTTCTTCGGGATACAAAAAGATCAAGTCGATATCGGAGGAGACATTCAACTCACCACCACCCAATTTGCCCATGCCCATGACGATCAACTCTTGCGCTTGTTGGGATTCTTCGCCGATTGGTGTGCCGTAGAGCGCAACCATTTCCGCATGTAAAGCATCTAAATGCGTACGGACTGCAAAATCGGCGAATGTGGTCATGGTGTCGACCACTTCGGCCAAATTGGCTTGTCCGTTTAAATCGCGTACGATGAGCGCTGCTAGCAATAAATGTCGCAGTCGGCGCATTGCACGTGGCAGGGGCAAGCCGCTGTTGGTTTCTTTTGCTAAAAAATAGGCGAAATCGCAGGAAGCAAGGGATAATCCGGCCAGTTCTGCAACTTGATTAGCACGCTTTTCATCGGCATTGATCCAGCGCGCATAGAAGTGTGATGCATCAAGTGGGGACAGTAGTGATAGTGATGGTAAAAGTAGCGATGACATGGTGAATGCGCAGAAGGTGGCTGAAATAAGCAGCTAAGAAGCAGCTAAGTAATTAATTAACCGAGATTATCCATTAGCCTCCGTCGTCCCCGAGTGCTTTAGTCGGGAACGACGGTTTTAGTTCCATCGTATTACCATCGTTTCTGTGGGAGTGACGAGGAAATTTATGCTAATGGACAATCCCGGATTAAGGTAATAAAAAAGATAACAAATAATGACTCATTACACAGTGATGCTCTTTTAATGTCAATCAATGTCAATCGATCAAACACCACTTCCTCAAATGAATCATAGCGACAACGAAAGCGACAACGTTTGTGACGATCGTTCAGATTGCAAGAAACGTCAGTACTGGGCTTCCTTATGTTTTATTTGTGCGCCTGTGTTCAAAGCATTGTTGTTGGTGGTGTTGACGGCGTATTTCTTGTTTTGCGGTTTATTCTTGAGCGTTCGTTATGCGATTCTGCCCAATATTGACCATTACAAAAGCGATGTGGAACAAATCAGCAGTCGTGCGCTTGGTCGGCCAGTGTCGGTTGCCAAGATTGTCGCTTCTTGGGATGGTTTACATCCTCGCTTACTGTTGACAAATGTTGTGGTGCGTGACAAGGATGGACGCCCAGCATTAACGTTGCCTAGTGTTTTCGCCAGTTTGGCGTGGCGTTCATTGATGGTGGCAGAGCTGCGTTTTAATACTTTGGAAATAAATCAGCCTGACCTTGATGTCAGGCGCGACCCTAGTGGTGCCTTGTATATCGCAGGATTTCTTATCGACCCCAAGGCGAATGGCAAAGGTTTGCCGTGGTTGCTGGCGCAGCGTGAAATCATTGTACGGGGCGGGCGCTTACGCTGGACCGATCAGCAGCGTGGTGCACCAGAATTAAATTTGGATCAACTCAATTGTGTTTTGCAAAATAAATGGTGGCATCACCGTTTTAGTTGTAAAGCAACGCCACCCGCTGCTTTGGCTGGGCCGATTGATGTGCGGGCTGATTTCACGCATCCGCATTTTTCACGCAATGCCTCCAATGTTGCAAAATGGAAAGGGGAACTATTTGTCAATTTGCCAAATGCAGATTTGGCGGAGTGGAAGAAATATGGTGATATGCCAGTTGATTGGCAGCAGGGGCAAGGTGGCGTGCGGGCGTGGATCAAAGTTGAACAGGCCAAAGTGAAGGGCGTGACTGCTGATATGAAATTGTCGCATGTGGCAATGCGTTTTTCTCAGGATATGCCTTGGTTAAATTTGGCGCATGTGCAAGGTCGTGTGGTGGCCAATGAAGTGCGCCCTATTTTATCAATCAGAAGATTGAATGCGGACCCTATCGCTTACACTTTATCTTTGAGTGATTTTTCCATGCAAACGCAAGAAGGCTTGAGTGTGCCTAGTACCAACATCAATCTCACCTTCTCTACCTCTTCTGTTTCTGACAAAAATACGCCTCAATATCAACATCCATATCAATATGTGCCAGAAAAGGTAGAAGTGCAGGCCAAATTGTTGGATTTGCCAACTTTGACACAATTGGCGCAGCATTTGCCTTTGTCGGAAGTGCAGCGCCAAATGCTGCAAAATGCCTCGCCAAAAGGCCAATTGAAGGATTTTTCAGTTCAATGGCAGGGGAATTATCCTAGCACCACGTCGTATAAGCTTCGGGCTCAGTTTTTGGATTTATCACTTCAGGCACAGGCTGGTGTGCCGGGTTTTGAGCATTTGAGTGGGGTAATCGAAGCACACCAAGGAGGTGGTAGTTTTAATATCGATACCACGCAATTTAGTCTGCGTATGCCTACTTATTTTTCCCCTGATTTGCCACCTTTTGATCATGTGAAAGCACAGGGCAAATGGCAATTTTCTGAACGAAATCAGGTATTGCTGCAAATAGAGAAGATGGATCTCGCGCAGCAAGGTGCGACGGCGAGTCTTGCTGGTAGTTATGTAATGCCACGCAATCACGCATCGGCACATGGACCGCAAGCATCAAACTCATCCCATTCATTAGGAACCATTCATCTTTTGGCAAAAATTGATAATTTGGATGTGAAAAAAGTGGCGCAATATTTGCCGTTGCAAACACATCACGACGTTCGACATTGGTTAAGCACGGCGATGGAAGAGGGCAAAGTACGTGATGCTGTGATTAAAATTAAAGGCGATTTGGCTCACTTTCCATTTTCTGACCAACATGTGGGTGATGCTGCCAAAAGCGAATTTAAGGTCGCGGCAAAAATCGAAAATGGCACTTTGAACTATGAGCCAGGACATTTTGCTAGAGATGGAAAATCGCCCTTATGGCCACAAGCCAAACAAATCAAAGGCTATTTGACGGTTGATCGTGCGCGGTTGGAAGTCAAAGCAGAGTCAGCTGTGACGCAAGGGATGGCGTTGTCGAACGTGAAAGCGGTGATTCCGGATATGTTGTCACACGATATGCAGTTGAACATCGAAGGCAATGCTGCTGGCCCTTTACAAGGATTTGTGCGTTATGTGAGTGTTAGTCCGGTGCTGGAATGGATAGAGCATTTTACTGAGGACACCAAAGCGACTGGTAATGCCAAATTAGCGCTTGCTTTGCAGTTGCCTTTGGCGCGTTTGCTGGATTCCACTGTGCAAGGCAAATTGCAATTGTTTAACAACGAAGTGTATTTGCAAAGTGGC
>CAZMPS010000009.1:0-6682 GCA_964568305.1 uncultured Burkholderiaceae bacterium | reverse complement strand
CGGTGTTTTCTCTTGCTAATGGCAAATTAGAATTCAATGAAAAAGGCATCAAACTCAATGGTTTGAGTGCCAACTTCTTGGGTGGTGCAGTGGCGTTGTCCGGTGGTAGCCAAAAAGATGGCAGCATCATCATTAAGGCGTTGGGCAATGCTTCCTATGATGGAGTGCGTAAGGCTTATCCTGCTTTGGCGAACCAGAATTTGGGATCGCGTATTCGTGGCAACGCGTATTATTCAGCGGTGTTAGGTATCAAGAAGCACCAAACAGATATTGTGGTTGAATCGACTTTGCAGGGATTGGCATTGGATTTCCCGGCACCTTTGCGTAAATCTGCGCATGAGAGCATGCCATTGAAATTTCAATTGTCTTCTTTGCCATCATCGGCAACAACCTCAACAACTTCATTTGAATCTGGTTTTAATCTTGGTCCGAATAAATCAGCGATTTTGCGTGATGAAATCACGTGTTCGTTAGGGCCGAATATCGTGGCGCGTTATCAGCGTCAAAAGGGTTTAGAGAAAAATGCAGAATGGCGTGTGATGCAAGGCGGCATTGGTGTCAATGTGGTTGCGCCAGAGCCTGACCAAGGTTTGATGATGCATGTGCAGATGCCAGCCCTGGACCTGGATGCCTGGCGCGCAGTTGTGGCGGAGCAGGCGACGCGCCAATCGGGGCGCCAAAGTGTGCGTGATGGCAATTCTGGTAATTCGTTGAATGTGGCGCAATATTTGGAGCCAGAAGTGTTTGCTGTGCGCACGTCTGAATTGATGTTGATGGGGAAAAAGTTAGAGCACGTTGTATTGGGAGCTTCGTACCAGAAAGGATCTTGGCAGGCAAACATCGATTCTTCCCAAGTGTCTGGTCATGTCGCATGGAATATGTCAAGAATGGGCTTGGGCAAGGTAACGGGGCGTTTGGCTGCATTGAATATTCCACAAGAAATCACGTCCGCTGACAGTAATGTGTCGGATAGCAAAGATCGTGGTGGTTATATTCCTGCGTTGGATATTTCGGTAGATAACTTTGCGTTGGCGAATAAAAAATTGGGTCGGCTTGACCTGCAAGCCAACAATGTACGGACATTGGGAGTGCGCGAATGGCATATTAGCAAACTTACATTGATTAATCCGGATGCAAGTTTGAATGCAACGGGTAAGTGGAGTATCAATGTCAGAAATGGGGAAGATACGACTTCGTTGAATTACACCTTGGATATTGTTAATGCAGGGAAGTTGCTGGATCGCTTGGGTTACAAAGACGTATTGCGTGGTGGTAAGGGCAAGATAGACGGTGAAATGCAGTGGCAGGATTTGCCATCTTCGATTGATTATCCTAGCTTGTCTGGGAAAGTGCGTTTGGATGTGGCGGCAGGACAGTTTTTGAAAGTCGATCCAGGTGCCGCCAAACTGTTGGGGGTGTTGAGTTTGCAATCTTTGCCGCGTCGTTTGACGTTAGATTTTCGTGACGTGTTTTCCGAAGGATTTTTGTTCGATAACATCAGTGCTGTTGCGACGATGGATCGTGGTGTGGTGAAAACAGATAATCTCAAAATGCGCGGTGTGAGTGCAACGGTATTGCTTGATGGAAGCGTTGATTTGGCACAGGAGACGCAAAATTTACACGTTGCCGTCATTCCTGAAGTCAACGTTGGCGCGGCATCTTTCGCTTATGCGGTAGTGAATCCTGTAGTCGGCCTAGGCAGCTTTTTAGCGCAATTGTTTTTGCGTGATCCTTTGATGCGTGCTTTTACTTTTCAGTACAAAATCACTGGTCCATGGAAAGATCCAAACATAGTCAAAATCAATACCAAAACAGTGCTTAACGATAATAAATAATGCATGGTTGCAGGATTCATATTTTTAGGCAATCAAAAACGATTGTTCTGAATTCTGTAGCTATAATTGCTTGGAAATTATTTTTACAAACAAATTCCACACCACATTGTGGCTAGAATAATTAACGGAAAATTGGAGGGAAGCATGCGGTATCCCACTCGTATACAACACCACGTATTTAGAAAAATTCTTGTTGCAATATTGATGATGCATTCCTCTACTTTGATGGCTGCATGGGAATCAAGTGTAACAACTAAGCAAACACCACAAATATTGGCAACCCCAACGTCTGCGGATTTAACAGCCTCAATCGAAGTTGATAAGGCTGAGTTACAGACTTTGCTACGTACTTATAGCAAGCAGCAATCTGTTGTGGATGCTTTGAACGCTAGTTATGTTTCATATGGACAGGCTTATACTTCTGACTCTCCTAGCATTACGCCCGCCGTTCCTGACGATGGTACAGGTGGTGATACGACTTGGACACCATTAACTTTTACTGATACAAGCGCAGCTTCTGCATTGGGTTACGCAAATAATCTTTGCGCAATGCAACCGGCCTCGACAATACTGACCACTTTAGGTGTCAGGTTGGATGAGCAAAAATTTGAAGCTGTCAAAACTTCATTTTGTAAGCTGGTACAGACCGCGGCGCATCTGAAAAATCGCTATGATAAATATCAATCGATTAAAGCTGATGGCATCACGTTGGTCAGCAAGCATAAAAAGCAGAAAAATAGTTATGCTGGCCATGATCGGACGGTACAAGGATGGATTGTGCTCAAATATTATCCAGATGTTGCCAATACTGCGACAAATGGCGGAGTACCAGATCTGAAATACGACTCGTATTTCCAATGGAGTGATGACAAAAAGATGTTGTTAGATATTATTCAAAGTTTGCGTACTTTGACTAGCTCTGGCAAAGGTTGTGATGGCGTTCCGATTATACTTTCTGACCGTATCAAGTTTTATACCAATGTGGTTGGTACCAGTGCTAGTTCGGTCACGATAGAAAATTGTATTAGTGGTCGTGCTTATAACGAAACAAAAACGTTGACCTTGCCGCAGTACACCATTCGAGCGCCTTTTGGTTATATGGCCGAACTTGAAGCGATGAAAGATAGTGCGAAAAGTACTTTGCTTACTAATATGCAAAACAAGATCATCGAGATGGTTAGTCACAATGACAGAATTACAGTATTAGTCACCCATATACAAACAGCCCAAGAAGCTTTGGCAAAAATGTCGAGTAAAAATAAAGATAAAGACAAATAGACATAGGGGGGCGATTGAGTAGAATCCCCCCTTGTTTTATGCTTTTTATAAATTCTGATATCGAATTGATTGGCCATATTGCGAACGTTTTTTGATGATGGGTTTGATTAAAGTCAGTGCTCTACAAACGGTTTCCACGCCATCCCTAGAGGAAAACCTCACTACCGCACGCAGCTTGATTGAGCAAGCCGCAGAGCAAGGAGCGCAGTTGGTGTTGTTGCCAGAATATTGGGCTGGCATGGGGTATGACTTGATGGATTATGCAGAAGCTTTGCACAATGGCCCGACTCAGCTCTTTATGTCCGAGATGGCACGTCAACATAAGCTATGGTTGATAGGCGGGACTCTGCCATTGACCTCACCAGAAATCGGTAAGGTATTCAATACGACGCTGGTTTACAACCCGGAAGGCGTGCTGATTTGCCGTTACGACAAAATGCATTTGTTTAGTTTTGCGAATCCTGCTAAAGATGAAAGTTACGACGAGTCACGCAATATTATTGCTGGTGCGCAAGTTGGCAGCTTTGAGGCGCCATTCGGCAAAGTTGGATTATCCGTGTGCTATGACTTGCGTTTCCCAGAGCTCTATCGTGCCATGGGAGCATGTGGATTGATTGTGGTGCCAGCGGCGTTTACGTATACGACGGGTGTCGCGCATTGGGAGGTTTTATTGCGTACTCGCGCGATTGAAAATCAGTGCTATGTATTGGCCGCCGCGCAAGGTGGTCAGCATCAAAATGGTCGTCACACCTGGGGGCACAGCATGTTGATCGATCCTTGGGGGCAAGTCAAAGCGGTTTTGCCTGAGGGAATTGGCTTGGTCAGTGGTGTCATTGATCAATCCTATCTGGACAAGGTACGCACCAATTTACCTGCGTTGCAGCATCGTCGTTTGTAACGTATACCCCCGCGATTTTGAAGACGGACAAACCAGAGATTGCCCGATAGTCTACAATTGACGTTTCATGATTGACGACCTGCAATGGCATATTGTCCACGCACTCAATCCATCTCAATCTCTCAATCTCTCAATTCAACAAAGCTGAACACCATGACATCATTTGTACCCAATCTCAGTGCGTTGAACATCGCACGCGATGTATTGCTGACGCCTTTTGGTTTGGACGAAACCAAACTATTGCGTGCTTTAGGCACCATGTTTACGCATCGTGTTGAGTATGCTGATCTGTACTTTCAATTAACCAAGAGCGAAGGTTGGAGTTTGGAAGAGGGTATCGTCAAAACTGGTAGCTTTTCGATCGATCAAGGTGTTGGTGTCCGTGCGGTGTCGGGAGATAAAACTGCTTTTTCGTATTCAGATGAGATTTCTGAGTGTACTTTGTTGGAAGCCGTTGCCGCCACGCGTACCATTGCGCGTGCTGGGAGTGGCAAGGTCAAAGTAGCGGCTTCGATGCAACAAGTTGGTGGTCGTGCCTTGTATTTGCCTACCGATCCTTTGGCAACCTTGACGGCAGAAGAGAAAGTCAAATTGTTAGAGCGCATAGAAGCCATTGCGCGGGCGCAAGATCCACGGATTGTGCAAGTCATGGCTGGGTTAGCTGGTGAATATGACGTCGTATTAGTGGCACGCAGTGATGGCGTGTTGGCGGCGGATGTTCGGCCTTTGGTACGTCTTTCGATTACCGTGATTGCTGAGCAGGATGGGCGACGTGAAACCGGCTCCAGCGGCGGTGGTGGGCGTTTTGGTTATAGCTATTTTAGCGATGACATTTTGACCCAATATGCTGAGCAAGCAGTGCACGCTGCATTGGTTAATTTGGACGCGCGGCCCGCACCAGCTGGCCCGATGACGGTGGTGCTGGGACCAGGTTGGCCAGGCGTGTTGTTGCATGAAGCGATCGGTCATGGTTTGGAAGGCGATTTCAATCGCAAAGGCAGTAGCACTTTTTCAGGCCGTATCGGCGAGCGCGTGGCAGCGCCAGGCGTGACGGTTGTGGATGACGGTACGATTGCCGACCGACGTGGTTCCTTGAATATCGATGATGAAGGCAATCCTAGCCAGTGCACAACTTTGATCGAAGATGGCATCTTGAAGGGCTATCTACAAGATAGTTTGAATGCGCGTTTAATGAAAATGCCAGTCACAGGGAATGCACGTCGTGAATCGTTTGCGCATCTTCCCATGCCGCGCATGACCAATACCTATATGTTGGCTGGTGACAAAGACCCGGCTGAAATTTTAGCTTCGGTCAAAGATGGCTTGTATGCGGTGAATTTTGGCGGTGGCCAGGTAGATATTACGAATGGTAAGTTCGTTTTTTCTGCCAGTGAAGCGTACCGAATTGAAAATGGCAAAGTGACTTACCCCGTCAAAGGCGCCACTTTGATTGGAAATGGCCCTGATGTGTTGAACCGCGTGGTGATGATAGGGAACGATTTGCGCCTGGATGCTGGCGTTGGCGTGTGTGGCAAAGAAGGCCAAAGCGTGCCAGTTGGCGTTGGGCAGCCTACTTTGCGTATTGATGGCATCACCGTTGGTGGTACGGCATAAGAAATTTTTACAAATTAAGAAAGAGATGGAGAAAAAATGTTACGCACAGACGATTTGCGCATCCGTGAGATGAAAGAGCTCACTCCCCCTTCGCATTTGATTCGCGAATTTGCTTGTTCTGAAAGTGCCTCAAAAACGGCAGCCAACGCACGCGTTGCTTTGCACAGAATTTTGCATGGACAAGACGATAGGATGATGGTGGTGATCGGCCCATGCTCGATTCACGATCCTAAAGCGGCGATGGAGTACGCCAAATTATTGGTCGAACAGCGCCAACGTTTTGCTGGGGAATTAGAAGTGGTGATGCGCGTGTATTTCGAAAAACCACGTACCACGGTGGGATGGAAAGGGTTGATCAACGATCCGTATATGGACAACAGTTTCCGTATCAACGATGGCCTGCGTTTGGCGCGTCAGTTATTGTTGAATATCAACGAGTTGGGCTTGCCTGCCGGAACGGAATTTTTAGACGTCATCAGCCCGCAATATGTGGCTGATTTGATCAGCTGGGGCGCGATTGGTGCGCGTACTACCGAATCGCAAGTGCATAGAGAATTGGCGTCCGGTCTGTCCTGCCCAGTTGGCTTCAAAAACGGTACTGACGGCAATATCAAAATCGCAGTCGAAGCGATTAAAGCTGCTTCGCAATCGCACCATTTCTTATCCGTCACCAAAGGCGGTCACTCCGCCATTGTCTCCACCAACGGCAATGAAGATTGCCACATCATCCTGCGCGGCGGCAAGGCGCCCAACTACGACGCCGCTAGCGTTGAAGCAGCATGCAAAGAAATCGCTGGCTATGGTTTGGCCGCACGCTTGATGATCGACGCTTCGCATGCCAACAGCTCCAAAAAACCAGAAAACCAAATTCCAGTCTGCGCCAACATCGCCCAGCAAGTCGCTGCTGGCGACAGCCGCATCGTCGGCGTGATGGTCGAATCCCATTTGGTTGCTGGTCGTCAGGATTTGGTGCCAGGTAAAGAATTGACGTACGGTCAATCGATTACTGATGGTTGCGTCAATTGGGCGGATAGCGTGGCGATATTGGAAAGTTTAG
>CAZMPS010000008.1:0-20716 GCA_964568305.1 uncultured Burkholderiaceae bacterium | reverse complement strand
CCTTGATAGTTTCCCACTTGAATACATCTATGCAGCGTTAGCAACAATATTTCCATATTGCGCAATGCATATTCACAACGCCCCAGCTGCTGACTATCCATAGGTGCATGACAATAACGCACCTTTTCCACATCACGCACAAATCCCTCAAAATCTTTGTGATGATCCTCCACCAAAGTAGAAAATATTTGAAGTAAACGAACCTCACGATCAGCCATAGTCATCATCATCCCCTATATCATCAAAAAATCCCATACACCATTGCCGCAAACAAACCAATCACAACACATATAGTACCCCCCGCAGTGCAACATCTTTATCCACAAATTGATGTAGTTCAGCACAAATTAAATACATGAGCACTTTAATCATTTTTTTTGGACACCTTACCAAGATCAACACCTAGTTGTTTTAATTTCCGATACAAATGTGTACGCTCCAATCCTGTTTTTTCAGCAACACGCGTCATACTGCCACCCTCACGAGCTAAATGATGCTCAAAATATACACGTTCAAATGCATCACGCGCTTCGCGTAATGGCAAATCAAAAGACAACTGAGCTGACTTCAGTTCTGACACAGATACTTCAGCAAGATGGGTAGACAAACCCAATGGAGCCAGAGTAGCCAAAGAGGCTGTCGATGTAACAATATCAGGAACACTTACCGGTGCAACCGTGGCTCGCGATGGAATAGGAATTGACCTAACAACATCTTGAGAACGCACCAAACCTTGCCGCACTGCTTTCAGTAGTTTTTGCAACGCAATTGGCTTCTCTAAGAAACTGATTGCCCCTATGCGGGTCGCTTCAACGGCCGTATCAATGGTCGCATGCCCAGACATCATAATAACTGGCATGATCAACAGACCATCACGCTGCCACTCTTTCAATAAAGTCACACCATCTGTATCAGGCATCCAAATATCAAGCAACACCAAATCCGGCACGCCTAAAGCACGTAATTCACGTGCTTTTTGTGCATTTTCCGCTGTTTGAACAACATGCCCTTCATCACCCAAAATTTCTGAAAGTAATTCACGGATACCCATTTCATCATCAACAACCAGAATATTTGCCATGTATAACAGCCTTCCTCACTTCATTTCGCCAACTGGAGTAACAAAATAAATACTTTTGCACCACTTTTATCAAGTCGGTTCTGAATATCAATACGACCACCGTGTTCATCAATAATTTTTTTAACCATTGCCAATCCCAAACCAGTGCCTCGCGACTTGGATGTCACATAAGGTTCAAAAGCGCGTGCCAAAATTCCTGGAGAAAATCCAGTGCCATTATCAAAAATAGAAAGCCCTACGGCAGCACACACATCGCGATTTGCATTTTGATAAGAAATGACCTCTGTCACAATATCAATGCGTGGGAGAAACGAGTCTCCACTTAAACCAATCATTGCATCTTGTGCATTTTGCAACAAATTATGAATAACCTGCCGTAACTGAGTAGCATCCCCCATTATTTTAGGTAAGTTATCTGCCAACATTGGATGAATAATGTCACGATCATCCCCTACCATATACAGATTAAGAATCTCTGCTATTAACGCATTTAAATCTAATGGTAACAATACAGCCGGTGGCGTTTTTGCATAATCACGAAATTCATCCACCATACGCTTCATAGCAGACACTTGATTCACTATGGTCGCCGTGCCTTTATTTAGCATTTCCATTTCTCGTGGCGCAAGCTTACCTTCCAATTTCATTTTTAGGCGTTCAGCAGAAAGCTGTATCGGCGTCAATGGATTCTTGATTTCATGCGCCAAACGCCTTGCTACCTCACCCCAAGCAATTGAGCGTTGTGCAGAAATCATCTTGGAAATATCATCAAACACCACAACGTAGCTATTTCCATTCTCAAACGGCAAATGCGATCCACGTACCAACAAAGTCAAATCATGATTGGAGTTTTGCCTACCATTCGACTCAGAACAAAGATGCGCATCTACATTCGTAATACAACACGTGATTTCAATCTGGTGCTGCCAATGCAAATCACCGGAATGAATTGTCCCAGCAGCAAATTGTGCACTTTGTTCAGAAAATGCATTAATAATCGCATTTGTAAATGGCATCAAACCTTGGATTGTAGCAAGCGACTGCCCAAGATAAGGGGTTAGATCATTCTGCAAAATACGCTCAACAGACTGATTACAACTGACCAGCTTAAAATCACCATCCAAGACCATGACACCTGCTGACATATTAGCTAATACTGACTCCAAATAAGCCTTTGCGTTTTCTAACTCGGCACGATTCTTTTCTACCAAATTGCGTGCATCATGAAGCTGCCGGGTCATAAGATTAAAAGATTGCGTCAATGTGCCCAACTCATCCGAGGTCGAAACAATTGGACGAGGTGACAAATCGCCCTCTGCCACAGCCCTAGTTCCCTCTGCAAGCAATAACAATGGCTTAGCTAAATGACTGGCAATCAAAAAAGCACTCACGATGGCACCAAAAATTGCCAACAACAACGTTAAAGTCAACGTGACGATATAAATTTTTCGTAAACCGGAACGCCCTTTCGAGCGTACCTGATATTCGCTATACGCTGTTGCCAACGACTCAGCATTGTCAGCCAACTTATCAGGAACTGCTTGCAATAATTGCAAAAAATACATATCGCTTGTTGTAAATGAAGCGGATCCACGGTTTTGCGATGTAATCGGAAGGACAACGCGCAACCGCAACTTGTTCGCACTCTTTTTTGATTGCGCAACCACATTAGATGGCGCAATTGATTGCATTCCATTTTCATGCAGATCGTTATCCCCCTCAATCATCGAAAAACCCTGCTTATTTTGGGCCAAACGCAATATAGTGGCAGTAGGGATATCGGTAGGTGCACCAGCAGATTGCCCTTCCACAACCAGCACTCGACCACTCGCATTCACAATCATAGCTTGAGATTGTGCTTTATCATGCAAACGCGACAACAATGCTATCTGTGTGGCTTCATCTGTCGCACTCGACAATTCCGATGCAATATGTTGTGCTTTTACATACAAATCAGATAACAACGCATCTAATGCAGTATGTCCGAGACTCAAACCTGATTCCAATGCGGATTCAACCCGTACATCAAACCATGATTCAATCGAGCGAGACACAAACTGGACTGAAACCAAATAAATAACTGTACCTGGCAATACCCCCATCACGGCAAATAACAATACAAGGCGCGCCATCAACTTTGATCCGAACTTTCCGCGCTTATAACGCTTATATAAACGCGTTAACATCAAGACAAGTAGCGCTAAAAGAGCAACAACAACCAAGGTATTTAGCGCAAACAAAAGTGTGTAATGTTGCTCAAAGAAATCCGAATTATCCGAAGCCGATGCCAATAAAAATAACAATATGCCAATAACTGCACCACCAACAATCAAAAAATAGCGGAATACGCGATTCACTTTTATTCCACTTTCTCTGCTTTATAGGCGAATCGCTTCCAGTCTGACGAAAAACGCCAGTCGCTATTATTAAGCGCATTGATTTGGAATGGTTTGGGTAACTGCGTTACGTCAAGACGGCTACGAACAGCAACATGATAGTGTTCACCGACCTTCAAACGCCCCTTTTCTGCCACAATCCAACGACTTGGGCGCCTAATTAAAGATAAAGCGTCGTCCAGATTACTGAAGTTTTGTTGTAAATTACCGCCGATTGCGACCCGATATTGCCGGGTCAATACATTATAAGAAAGACGAATGGTTTGTGATGCCGTGATCGCTTTTTCATCAAACCAATACCAACGAGGTCGTGTCAACTCAACTTCAGTAGTGAAATAAAGTGGAATGCCATGAGTAATTGCATCTTGCAACCCATGGTTTAAATCAAATGAAAAATTGACAGATAATTTATACCCTTCATCGCTTGCCTCCAAATGTGCCTGTGTGATTTCAATGTCATCAGCAGCCTGAACTGGCACGACAATCGATATTTGTAGGAATATCGCCACAAAACAGATCAACAAAAACTTTATTAATCGTTGCATTGATTCATTGCAATAATAAAAAGGATTAATCAATTAAACAGCAAGCTTCTGAAATAAAGCATAAAACAAGCCATCATGATCTTGTTCTTTATTTGCAGTGGGCAATAATTGACCAGGAGCAGGCAAACGATACGCCTTATTACGTATTGCAAATGCAGCCGCCTGCTCTTCAGACTCCTGAGGCCACAAAGAACAGGTGACGAAAAGTAATTTACCATTAGGCCGCAGCATCCTCCAAAGATTATCAAGAATTTGTGCCGACAAAGCTGCTAACTGTAAAGTATCCCCTTTACGCCTTAACCAACGAATATCGGGATGACGTCGCACAATACCCGATGCCGTACATGGCGCATCAACCAAAATCCTGTCAAACAATCGACCATCCCACCAATTTTGCCCTCTGGCATCACCCACTTTTAATGTAGCGGACAATTGCAAACGTTGTAAATTTTCGGCAACACGCGATAAGCGTTGCGCGTCAACGTCCAATGCAATCAATTCTAAAGAATTAGCAGATTCAAGAATGTGTCCAGTTTTGCCACCTGGTGCTGCGCAAGCGTCCAATACCCGCATACCATCCTGTACATCCAACAAAGACATTGCCAACTGTGCTGCGGCATCCTGAACTGATACCCAACCATCAGCAAAACCAGGAATATGTTCAACAGGCATAGGCTTATTCAAGCGAACGGCATCAGGGCCAATCTGACGAGCGAGAATTCCCTGCTCTATCAAACTAACCAAATATGCAGAAAGCGTAGTCTTACGACGGTTAACACGTAAAGTCAACGGTGGTACTGCATTTCCATTAGCCAAAATTGTTTGCCAATCAGATGGATAGGCAACTTTGGTAGAAGTAATCCACCAGCTGGGATAATTCCACAAGGCCTGGGGCCGTAACAAAATTGCTTTAGTCAAGCTCTCTTGTTCACGAAAAAAACGCCGCAACACTGCATTGACCATACCTTTTGCATAAACCATCTCAACGTGAGAAGCAGCTGCCGCAACAGCTTGATTGACGACAGTAAACACCTCATAAGGCATTTTTACATCATCTTCATAAGGCAACATCAAACTCAAGGAGGAACATAGCAAACCATGCAAAAGTCTGGACTCAGGTGCTTTATTTATCATTAATTCTAGCAAAGCCTCCGCTCGTCCCATCTGACGCATACTGCGATAAGCAATGTCCTGAATCGCACCACGTGACGGCAATGGGACATCCATTTCGCGAAAAGTTTTCGTTAATGCAGACGGTAATGCGACACCTATTAAAACTTGCGTCAAAACTTGTGCTGCACCAAGCAAGCAAAATCCTAATGAATCGTTTTTTAGTTTTTTTTGTGCATCTTTCAATAAAATCGAATTTATTGACTTTGTCGACTTTGGTTTGATATGGGATGATGAGGACTTAGGCTTTACGGTAATAAGAGGACGTTTTTGCACACTATCTCTACACTAAATTGACACTGCATTCACATTGGGATTTACGATTTCCCTCATTAAAAATTGATATAGATAGTGCGCTTTAGATGCAAAGTATTAAATACCCCACACCACATCGACTCTATTCCTTTGTGCCGCACGCAACATTTGCAACAGAGGGTAACTTCGGGTGGCAAAGCTCACAAACTCGGCCACGTTACTCTCATTCTCATCTTTATCATCTGGTGAATCACCAGAGCTGATAAGCATATCATGTGTTTCCTGCTGCAAAGCAGAATCTGCTTTTGTTGCGACAATTTTTGCCTCTAATTGTTCAATGACATGCCCAATTTCAACACTAGAAATGACACCTCGCACTGGGCTCTTGTTCAACAAATCGAATATTGGCTTGGCATGCTTTTGATACATGATAACGTCAGCCGCCGCCTTAGATTTAAAAACAACCAACATAAAATATGAAAAACAATTAATTGATAATTTAATTATTCAATGACTTATCGCATTTTTGAGAACACAATTAACCATTTACGCAATACTAATAATTCAATATATCCTCGCACAAAACCAACCCGGCAGTCCAACAAAGGATGGGGAGTATAAAAACGCTTGCGAGAGTCACGACACACTGATATTTCTCTTCTACCAAAACGTATAAGAAATAAAGCAGGCTCACAGTCCCAATTAAAACCACGCCCCAAACCAGAAATATTGGAAAGATTAGATATATTGGCCATAAGAATTTCCCCTACATGAAAAACACTAAATATGCTATAAAGAAATAACACTGTATCACGATACTGTACAAATAACCAGTATATTTGCACAGGAAATTCTGGTTCATGTTTTAGTTTACGTAGTAAATCTATTTGAATGCCTTTATCAAGGCAAAAACACCAAGAATTCGATCATCCCTCCCCTGCAAATCAATCAATTTTGCCAATCACATGCTATTCTGTGCGACCATAAAAAATGCATGATTATGTCGATGAATATACCTACCTCCCCTAATCCTGTTTTACTCGCCCGCACCTTACTAAAAGAACTTCAACAAAATTTTGATGTTTTTCGTGATTGTGTGCCACTGTCAATTGGTATAGACAAACAAATTATTGCTCGATTACCAAACACCAACCTCAAAGTATTGCGTATTGCACTCGGCATGCATACAAAGTCTTTGCGCTATTTAAGACAAATGGAGAAAGCAACAAACCGCCACGATCTAAACGGCAACGCTGTAGAGGAAATCTCAGAATTGCATCGTATGCACACATCGAGAATATTGCAAGAACGCGTCAAACAAGACGCTGAGCGGCGGCGAGTACAACATGAAGCGAAACGCAAAGCAGAACATGACGCCAAAGAGGCCGAAACAATGCGCTTACGTGCAGAAAAGTTAACCCAACTCGCCGCAAAATTCGCTTCTCATTAGTTGCAAGATACTAAAAAACTATAAGTAATACGATGTAGTTGTCATCACAAATGCCATGGACCGCATCGCCATACGTACTGGCATAGGAGCAGCAAGTGCCCCAAGCGACTGCGCTGCTGCACCATGCATGATCTCATCATCTCGCATTCTTTCGACAATCGCTCGCGACTTTACGTCTTGTAGTGGCAATTTTTCCAAGTGACTCACTAAATGCGCCTCAACTTGCCGCTCGGTTTCAACAACAAACCCCAAACTACGCGCATCACCCAAACGCGCAACTACCATACCAATCGTATAAGCACCCATATACCAAAATGGATTTAAAAAACTGGTGCGAGAACCAAGCTCACGCAAACGCTGCGCAGTCCATGCCAAATGATCCTCTTCTTCTCGTCCAGCTTGCTCAAACTGTAAACGCAAAGTATCTGTTTTCGCATAACGTCCTTGTGCTTCATACAATGCCTGAGCACACACCTCACCAACATGATTGACACGCATTAATCCTGCGCTATGACATCTTTCGACATTATTAAGCATCCCATCAGTCACATGTGCTGCAGGATTGGGACTTGACGTTGTTACAACACCAGTCATGACTCGCAACACTTTATCTAGTTTGATAATCAATTGATCAGGAAAGTTCAATATACTCATCATATTCAACATATTTACAATAACCTCCAATTTATACTGGACCCACCATTCAAAGGTACGATTGTTCCCATATTAAAAGGTAATTCAGTTGGCACAATCCAACTTTCTCGTCGCACAGTGATGGTATCCACATTACGTGGTAAACCATAAAATTTGGGGCCATTAAAACTAGCAAATGCTTCTAACTTATCTAATGCACCAACCTGATCAAATGCCTCAGCATATAATTCGATCGCATGCAAAGCTGTATAACAGCCCGCACAAGCACAAGCATGTTCTTTCAAATTTCTATCATGGGGAGCAGAATCAGTACCCAGAAAAAAGCGCTCATTGCCACTGGTCGCAGCTTTCACCAAAGCTTGTCTATGATCTTCACGCTTCAATACCGGCAGACAATAATAGTGCGGACGCATGCCACCTTTAAATATTTCATTACGGTTATAAAGCAAATGATGCGCCGTAATCGTGGCCGCAATTTGGCCATCAGCCTCAGCTACATACTGCACAGCATCTTTGGTTGTGATGTGTTCAAAGACTACTTTCAATGCAGGCATATCTCGCCTTAACGGCCGCATCACTTGCTCAATGAAAACAGCTTCTCTATCAAAAATATCAATTGCTGGATCGGTCACCTCACCATGCACCAACAATGGCATACCCACTTCCTGCATTACATCCAAAGCCAAATAGCAACGACGCAAAGCTGTTACACCCGCATCAGAATTAGTAGTAGCACCAGCTGGATAAAATTTGACTGCGTGAACCAAACCACTCTCTTTCGCGCGTCGAATTTCGTCAGGCGATGTGTTATCCGTCAAATACAAAGTCATTAATGGCTGGAATTTACTGCTTGTATCCTTGTCAGTTGCTAATAATAGAGCCGCCAAAATACGCTCTCGATAAGCAATTGCTTGTGCTGTCGTTGTCACTGGAGGTTTTAAATTCGGCATGATAATGGCACGACCAAACTGACGCGCTGTATGCGGCAATACATACTCCAACATCGCACCATCACGCACATGCAAATGCCAATCATCCGGGCGAATAATGGTAAAACTTTGAATATTATTAGTACGGTTTTGCATATGATTTTGTATACGGTTTGTATATCCTTTTTCCGATAAAAAAACCGCTACAAGCATAAAGCTGTAGCGGCTTCGATTACATCCTTAAGATTTAATATGAGTATCAGTGAATAATTTTCGCCAAGAAATCACGAGCACGCTCAGATCGTGGAGCACCAAAAAACTCTTCCTTTGTACAATCTTCAACAATTGATCCTTGATCCATAAACACGATTCGATTAGCCACTCTCTTAGCAAAGCCCATTTCATGGGTAACCACCATCATGGTCATCCCTTCTTGGGCCAAACCAACCATAACATCCAATACTTCATTAATCATCTCTGGATCAAGCGCAGAAGTAGGTTCATCAAACAACATAGCAATAGGATCCATAGACAGGGCACGAGCAATTGCCACCCGTTGTTGTTGACCACCGGACAATTGGCCCGGAAATTTATCTTTTTGAGCAATAAGACCAACACGATCCAAATATTTCAAACCACGGACACGAGCCTCTTCAACACTACGTCCTAAAACCTTCACTTGACCAATCGTAAGATTTTCTACGATAGACATATGAGGAAACAACTCAAAATTTTGGAATACCATACCAATTCGGGAACGTAATTTCGACAAATTGGTTTTTGGATCACCAACCGAAACACCGTCGACAGAAATAACACCTTTTTGAAAAGGCTCCAAACCATTCACAGTCTTGATTAAAGTTGATTTTCCGGAACCTGAAGGTCCGCAAACAACCACCACATCACCTTTGGCAACCTTCGTTGTACAATTAGTCAAAACTTGGAAATTGCCATACCATTTACTGACTTCGTCGATTTCTATCATAGAGTTTTCCTGAAATATCTTTTAAATAGACAAAATGGCTTAACGAATAATGGCGACTTTCTGCTGTAAACGCTTGACCAAGAAAGATAAGCCAAAGCACAGCACAAAATAAACCAAAGCCACAAACAAATACATTTCAACCAAACGGCCATCGCGCTGTGCAACCTTAGAAGCGTCGCCGACAAAAACAGTGATTGAAAGCACATAAACTAAAGAGACATCTTGAAATAAAACAATCGTTTGTGTCATCAATACCGGAATCATATTGCGAAAAGCCTGTGGCAACACAACATGTCTCATTGTTTGCCCATAATTCATACCAATCGCATAGGCGGCAAATACTTGACCACGTGGAATGGATTGAATACCAGCACGCATAATTTCGCAATAGTACGCTGCTTCGAACATAATAAATGTGATCAAAGAAGAGGAAAATGCGCCAACTTTAATCGGTTCCTTAGCACCAACTACCCAAGCGCCAATGTAAGGCATCAGAAAATAAAACCAGAAAATCACCAACACCAACGGCATTGAACGAACTAAATTGACGTAACTTGTGGCAACAAACGCAACCGGTTTCATACTAGACAAACGCATCATCGCCAACAAGGTGCCGATGATAATACCGCCTATCATGGCAAGAACAGTCAACTCAAGAGTAAACGTCATGCCAGTTTTGAAAAGATAAACCCATGAACGGGATATCACATCGAAATCAAAATTATTCCACATAATCAATGCCCCCCCGTACTGGTAGAGCCAGAGGTAATAAAACCAGGAATCGCAACTTTCCGTTCAAGGAAGCGCATCAGATTTACAATAACAATGTTAACAACAATATAAATCAAAGTAGCGGCTGTGAATGCCTCGAAAACTTGAAAAGAAAATTCTTGCATTGAACGAGCACGCGCAGTCAACTCTACCAAACCAATAGTCAAAGCGACTGAGCTATTCTTAATAATATTCAAAAATTCGCTAGTCAAAGGAGGCAAAACGATACGAAATGCCATGGGTAACAAAACATATCGATAAGTCTGCGGCAATGTTAAACCAAGCGCCGTACCAGCCATTCTTTGCCCTCTAGGTAAAGAACCGATACCAGCAGAAACTTGCACAGCAACGCGAGCAGAGGTAAAAAAACCAAGACAAACAACGGCAGTAACAAACGGGGCATTTGATAAAGATTTCAACCAATTACCTACCGATTGGGGTACCAACTCTGGTATTACGAAATACCACAAAAACATTTGTACCAATAAAGGAATATTACGAAACAATTCAACATAGGCATTGGCCAAACGCCCCGCCCATTTATTTGGCATGGTACGCACAGTTCCTATGATTGCACCAAGAATCAATGCAATAACCCAGGCGGACATCGCGGCAGCAAGCGTCCACATTAAGCCAGACCACAAGGTGTCCAGATATGTACCAGCGCCATCAGGAGAACTCTCCCAGAAAATGTGCCAGTTCCAATGATAATTCATGGTGTCCTCACCTATTTATGGCAGCGTCTGATTTATTCTTATCAGAACTTCAAATTGACTTTACAAAAGGGCAAAAAAATTTTTAGCCCATTACATAAAATATTATATTAATAATATTTTCTCAATTATCAGAAAACAAAACGGGAGGCTTACGCCTTCCCGTTCCTTGGTTACTACAAAACCAATTTATTTCTTCTTGCTAGCCTCTTTTTGTGCTTCTGGAACAACAGCATAATCAGCTGGATCACCAGAATCTGTTGGTTTTGCGATTGCGCCAGCAAGCTGCTCAGAAATTGGCCATGCTAAATTAATACCTTTGGGTGGAATAGGATTCAAGAACCATTTAGCATAAATAGCTTCAATCTCGGGCTTTTTCTTACCTGTAGAATGCATCAAACCGCGAATAGCAGCATCCACCGACTTCTTAAAGTCAGGGTCGTCACGACGTAACATAATGCCATATGGCTCAACAGACAATGCTTCTTTTGAAATAGTGTACTCGCTTGGAGTCTTAGCACCGGCAGCCAATGTCGCCAATAAAATATCATCCATAACGAAAGCACTAGCGCGACCAGTTTCGACCATCAAAAATGCTTCTGCATGATCTTTCGCTGAAATTACATTCATACCCAGATTTTTCTCACCATTCAAGGCAGTGATTTGTTTCAAACTAGTAGTTCCTGCTGTAGAAACAACAGACTTACCCTTCAAATCAGCCATGCTATTGATGTTAGAAGCCTTCTTGGACAAGATACGACTTGCCGTAACGAAGGTTGTTGGAGCAAACGCAACTTGCTTTTGACGTTCAACGTTGTTGGTAGTAGAACCACACTCAAGGTCAATGGTACCATTTGCCATCAATGGAATACGAGTTGCAGAAGTTACAGGATTCAACACGACTTTCAATGGCGCGCTTAAACCGAGTTCTTTTTGCAAATGACTTACGACTTTCATACACAAATCAATTGAGTAACCTTGATGTGCTTGCTTATCATCCAAATATGAAAAAGGAATCGATGAATCACGCACACCCAGTGTAATGCTGCCGGTGTCTTTGATTTTTTTCAACGTACCAGTCAACTCTGCATTCGCGGCTTGCGCAAAACCTGCGACCAACCCAGCACCCACCAACACTGCAACCAACTTGGATAATTTCATATGTTCTCCCGAATTTACTTTTTTGTGTGGATGAAATCCTTGATACAAGGACCCGTAAAAAATAGCCCCGTCATTATTACTGGCATAGGATGGATGTGTCAACAAATGCATAAAAAATTTCATGAAGAAACCTTTTTTAATGCCTCTTTTTTAAGTAAATCTTTGTTAAATTTCTTGCAGTGGTTTGGGCGACATAATAAAAACGGGCTAAACTAGAAACCAAAGCAAAAAAGAGAACACACAACAAGTTAACAATTTCATCCTATCGCCCTGGATAACGGCAAAACCCTCACAAATATGCACGATATCCAACAAGCACAAATCACTAATTTAGAACCCTCAGATTTTTAATACTATAATTTCATGCAAAAAAAAGTATTTATTAAAACCTTCGGCTGTCAGATGAATGAGTACGACTCAGACAAGATGGCGGATGTACTCAATGCAGCAGAAGGCATTGCCAAAACTGACACGCTAGAAAATGCCGATATTGTTTTACTCAATACCTGCTCAATACGCGAAAAAGCACAGGAAAAAGTCTTTTCCGATCTTGGTCGTTTAAATGAACTAAAGTTAAGCAAACCCAATCTCATGATAGGTGTCGGTGGTTGCGTTGCGTCGCAAGAAGGTGCCACGATTATTCAACGCGCACCATATGTTGATTTTGTTTTTGGCCCGCAAACACTGCATCGTTTACCAGAATTAATTGCCAACAGACGCAACACAGGAAAAGCGCAAATCGATATCAGCTTCCCAGAAATTGAAAAATTTGACCACTTGCCGCCCGCAAAAGTAGAAGGCATCAGTGCTTTTGTTTCTATCATGGAAGGTTGTAGCAAATATTGCAGTTATTGCGTTGTGCCCTACACGCGAGGTGAGGAAGTTTCGCGTCGCTTCGAAGATGTAATTGATGAAGTCGCAGGACTGGCTGTACAAGGCATCAAAGAAGTTACCCTGCTAGGCCAAAATGTCAACGCTTATCGCGGAACTATGAGCGGTGGCGAGATTGCTGATTTTGCACTTTTGATTGAATATATTGCAGAAATTGAAGGCATTGAACGCATTCGCTTCGTCACCAGTCATCCCAAGGAATTCACCCAGCGCTTGATTGATACGTACGCAAAAGTCAACAAGCTGGTTGATCATTTGTATTTACCAGCACAACATGGTTCCGATCGTATTTTATCGGCGATGAAACGTGGTTATACCTCACTAGAATACAAATCCATCATCCGTCGCATTCGTGCAATACGCCCCAACATTTCCATTTCCAGTGATTTCATCGTTGGCTTTCCTGGTGAGACAAAAGAAGATTTTGAGGCATTAATGAAGTTGATAGACGATATCGACTACGACAACAGTTTCAGTTTTATTTTTAGCCCACGACCTGGTACGCCGGCCGCCAATCTGGAAGACGATACCCCGCACGAAGTCAAGCTTGCGCGCTTACAACACCTGCAAGCCAACATTGATGCGAAGACAAGAAAGCATAGCCTTGCGATGGTGGGATCTAAACAAAAAATACTGGTTCAGGGTCCATCAAAAAAGAACGACAAGGAATTGCAAGGACGAACTGCAAACAATCGCGTAGTCAATTTTGATGGCGGCCCCAATGCCACGCAATTAATCGGCAAAATAGTCGATGTCACTATTTTAGAAAGTCAGGGATATACACTGCGCGGCCAACTGGAATCTATGTAAAGATGTCTAGCAAAACACATTCCTCCCACTCCTCACACCACTTTATTCCAGAACCGCTCGACAACACGCGACTAGGGCATTTATGCGGGCCGTTGGATGAAAATCTACGCCAAATTTCTAGTGCACTGGATGTGACGATTTTTCGGCGTGGCACGAAATTTATTGTCGATGGCAAACAAGCCGAACGCGCGGTGGAGATTCTCCAGCAATTTTATGCCATCGCCGATCAGGTCATTCCAATTGAAGAGATTCAACTGGCTTTGATTGAACAACGAGCAACATTAGCCGATGCACACGGGAAAAATACCAAACCAGCCATTAAAGTCACGCACCCCGTACTGAAAACCCGGCGCCATGATTTACGTGGTCGCACACCACATCAAAATCAATATTTGCAAGCCATCATAGAGCACGACATTAGCTTCGGTGTGGGCCCCGCAGGTACAGGCAAAACTTATCTGGCCGTTGCGTGCGCGGTCGATGCACTGGAAAGAGATGCGGTCCAACGCATCATATTGACGCGCCCCGCAGTCGAAGCGGGAGAACGGTTGGGTTTTTTACCGGGAGATTTAGCCCAAAAAGTCGATCCTTACTTACGCCCTTTATACGATGCTTTATATGACTTGCTAGGTTTTGATCGCACACAAAAAATGTTTGAAAAACAGATGATAGAAATCGCCCCACTTGCTTATATGCGTGGGCGCACTCTTAATCATGCGTTTGTGATTCTGGATGAAGCGCAAAATACGACGTCTGAACAAATGCAAATGTTTTTAACCCGTATAGGTTTTGGCAGCAAAGCGGTGATCACTGGCGACGTGACACAAATCGATTTGCAACGCACGCAGAAAAGCGGTTTGGTCGATGCGATTGAGGTATTACAGGACGTACGCGGCATCTCTTTTACGCAATTTTCTAGCGCCGATGTTGTACGTCATCCTTTAGTAGCACAAATAGTTGATGCCTATCAGGCAGCATTGAAGAAAACTAAAAAATAAATATTTCATGAAAAACATTTCCAATTTAGACAACATTACTGCGGCAGATTGCCCCATTCTCCAGACACAGCGTGAAAATTTACGCGGCCGCTCTCCTCATCAGATTCATTATCTGAAATCGATCATGGAGAACGACATTACTTTCGGTGTTGGTCCTGCTGGCACGGGAAAAACCTTTCTTGCGGTCGCGTGCGCGGTCGATGCACTGGAAAGGGATACCATCAAGCACATTATATTGACACGCCCAACCTTTGAATCCGCAGAGCGACTAGGTGTTTTGCCATGTGATTTGTCACAAAAAATGGATCCATACTTACGCCCACTATACGATGCCTTATACGATCTATTAGGGCATGACCGTACTCAACGCATGCTGGAACAAGGCATCATCGAAATTGCCCCACTTGCCTATATGCGCGGCCGCACGCTAAACCATGCGTTTGTCATTCTGGATGAAGCACAAAATACAACTCGCGAACAAATGAAATTGTTTTTAACTCGCCTGGGTTTTGGTAGCAAAGCGGTGATTACTGGCGATATGACGCAAACGGATTTGCAACCTAATCAAAAAAGCGGCCTGCTTCATGCCATACATTTGTTAAAAGATGTGGATGGAATTGCCTTCAGCAAATTCTTTAGTAACGATGTGGTACGTCATCCCTTAGTCACACATATCATTGATGCCTACGACGCAGAAAATGCAGAAGATGCAGAAGACATGCAGGGCATAAAAAACACAGAAACGACAACAGTAGCAGCAGAACTTATTGCCGACATCAAAACTGCAATTTAACCTGCATGTCCGAGAATTAAAAATGCCAGAAAAAAACAAACTCTCGCTCTCAGTTCAATATCCCGATAGACGCCTACAAACAATCCTGACTCGTACCAGACTGCGGCGCTGGGTGCAATCTGCCTTGTTTGCACCAGCATGCATCACGATTCGACTAGTTGATGCTGAAGAAGCACGTATTTTGAACAAAGAATATCGTGGCAAAGATTACGCGACCAATGTTTTAACTTTCGCTTACTCCGAAGAACAAGATCATGCATCTGACGAGGTCAGCGCCGACATCGTGCTATGCACTGACATTTTGCAAAGCGAAGCAGCAAAACAAAGTAAATCTTTACTTGCACACGCAGCGCACCTGACCATACATGGCATTTTGCACGCGCAAGGCTATGACCATGAAGACGAGCAAGAAGCGGAAGAAATGGAAGCGATTGAAGTTGAGTTACTGGCTAAATTGCGAATCGCTAATCCTTACCAACCATAACAAACCCCAATAAAAAACTTTTCGTGTATCCTACCGCCTTCATTAACAACAGCGAAAATGGCTAACCGCCCCCCTATGCAAGAACACCCTCATAGCGTCAAATCTGACGCTAAACCCCACCGCTCTTTATTTGAACGCTTGACCGCACTGATTTCCCCTGAGCCAGAAAATCGCGCCGAGCTGTTAGATGTTTTACATGATGCGCATGACCGCAATCTGATCGATGCCGATGCTTTGTCCATGATCGAAGGCGTGTTTCAGGTATCAGACTTATCTGCACGTGACATCATGATTCCACGTTCGCAAATGGACGTGATTGATATCAGCAAACCAATCCAAGATTGGATGCCGCAAGTGCTGGCAACCGCGCACTCTCGCTTTCCTGCTGTGGATGGCGATCGTGACAAAGTAATCGGGATTTTGCTGGCTAAAGATTTGCTGCGCTATTACGCACAAGAGTCATTTGATGTACGCGACATGCTACGCCCCGCCATCTTTATTCCCGAATCCAAACGCTTGAATATCTTACTGCGCGATTTCCGCGCCAATCGCAACCACATGGCGATTGTGGTGGATGAATACAGCGGCGTGGCAGGGATTATCACGATTGAAGACGTGCTAGAACAAATCGTCGGTGACATTGAAGATGAATACGATTTTGATGAGGAAGAGGACAATATTCTTTCGATCAAAAAAGGCGCCCATGGCCCTAGATGGCGGGTCAAGGCATTAACTGAAATCAGTCAATTTAACCAAGTATTGGATACCAATTTTTCGGATGAAGATGTCGATACTGTCGGCGGCTTGGTTACCAATTATTTGGAGCGCATGCCGCATAAAGGCGATGTCTTCGACATAGACAATCTACGCTTTGAAGTCTTACGTGCCGATGCACGGCAAATACATGCGCTGCTGGTGGAAAAACTCCCGACAGTCGAAGGATTGGAAGTGTTCTAAGACTACACAACCAATCAAATGCAAGTTAGTCGCCCAACCACTCCTTTTCTTCTCGCCCTATGCGCTGGCGCATGCAACGTCCTGGCATTTGCACCATTTGGCCTTTGGCCAATCCAAATAGCCAGTCTAGCGCTGCTGTTACGATTAATACTCACAACACAGTCCATCAAACAGTCCGCATGGTTAGGCTGGGCGTATGGATTTGGTTGCGCGGTGTGTGGTCTGTATTGGTTGTTTATCAGCATGCATCGTTACGGCGACATGCCTGCATGGTTAGCAGCAACGGCTGTTGGATTGTTCGGTCTTTATTTGGGCATTTATCCGGCGCTGGCCACAGCGTGCAATCGCTGGTTGCGTCAGCGTTGGTCGCTTTCGAATACGATGACTGCACTGCTGGTTTTTCCTGCCACGTGGGCATTGTCAGAATGGATGCGTGGTTGGATGTTGACCGGCTTTCCTTGGCTGATATCGGGTTATGCGCATATCAATAATGTGCTGGCAAACTTTGCACCGTTGGTCGGCGTGTATGGCCTAGGTTGGATCACTGCATTTTTAGCAGGCTGCATCGCGCTTTTTCCTAGCAGGAAATTTCCATTCGTCTTAGCAGGCACACTCTTCCTCGCTGGCTTTGCGCTACAAAACATCCAATGGAGTAAGCCACACGGTCAAACCATTTCAGTACGGTTACTGCAAGGCAATGTCGCGCAAGACATGAAATTTATCCCTGAACACATTCACACCTCCTTGGCTTTGTACGACGCAATGCTACGTGCGCAGCCAGCGGATTTGATTGCCACACCGGAAACAGCAACGCCACTTTTATTACAACAATTACCCCTCGATTATTTGCCACGTTTATTGGACTTTGCCCAGCAAAACAATAGCCATTTGATACTTGGCGTACCGCTGCGTGATGAACTGATGCGTTATTTCAACAGTGTGCTTTATCTCACACCCAACGTGGCGTCTAGCGCAGCATTATCACGTTACGACAAACATCATCTGGTGCCGTTTGGCGAATTCATCCCTTTTGGCTTTCGCTGGTTTGTCGAGATGTTGCGCATTCCTTTGGGCGACTTTAGCCGTGGTGCCGCTTTGCAGGCGCCTTTTGCGGTGAAGGATCAATGGGTATTGCCCAATATTTGCTATGAAGATTTGTTTGGCGAAGAAATCGCCGATCAATTGGCCAGCAGCCATGCTTCCGGTAAACCCGTTGCCAGTATTTTGCTAAATGTCTCCAACATTGCCTGGTTTGGCGATTCGATTGCGATTCCACAACATTTACAAATATCGCAAATGCGCGCCCTGGAAACCGCACGCCCACTCTTACGTGCCACCAATACTGGCGCCACGGCCATCATTGATGCGCAAGGAAAAGTGGTACAACAATTAGCGCCTCATACACGTGACACGCTGGCTGGCACGGTGCAAGGAAGATCAGGCATCACGCCTTATATTTTGTATGGCAATTACTCCATTTTGATTTGGTGTGGTTTGATGCTTGCGATTGCTCGTTTCTGCAGACGTAAAAACACATGAGGCGGTTGAAATCCGCTAAAATCCAGAGTTTTCCCTCACTCTAAACCTCTCCCACTACTGCGGGAAGGGCACTGTAAAGCTATCAAAAAATGATCACTTTCCAACAAATCATTCTCAAGCTACAAGCTTATTGGGATGCGCAGGGTTGTGCGCTGTTGCAACCTTATGACATGGAGGTCGGCGCTGGCACCTCACATACTGCGACTTTTTTACGCGCAATTGGGCCAGAACCATGGCGTGCGGCCTACGTGCAACCGTCGCGCCGTCCGAAAGATGGTCGTTATGGCGAGAATCCCAACCGCATGCAACATTACTACCAATACCAAGTAGTATTGAAGCCCGCACCAGAAAACATTATCGATCTTTATTTAGGCTCATTAGCAGCGTTAGGATTAGACCTGAAGCAAAACGATGTACGGCTGGTGGAAGACGATTGGGAAAATCCCACGCTGGGCGCCTGGGGCCTGGGCTGGGAAGTGTGGCTGAACGGCATGGAAGTGACGCAGTTCACCTACTTCCAGCAAGTTGGCGGCTTGGATTGCAATCCTGTGTTGGGTGAAATTACCTACGGCATTGAACGTCTGGCCATGTATTTGCAGGGCGTGGAAAATGTCTATGACCTGGTCTGGACCGAATGGGAAGAAAACGGCGTCACAAAAACGCTGACCTATGGCGACGTATTTCATCAAAACGAAGTCGAGCAATCGACTTATAACTTTGAACATGCCAATACCGATTTCCTGTTTTCTCTCTTTAGCAATTACGAATCCGAAGCGCAGCGCCTGATGCAAGTTGCGCTCACGCTGCCGGCTTATGAAATGATTTTGAAAGCCGCTCACAGCTTCAACATGCTGGACGCGCGTGGTGCGATTTCTGTGACGGAACGCGCGGCTTACATCGCCCGCATCCGCAATTTGTCCCGTACCGTGGCACAGGCTTATTACGATTCCCGGGAGAAACTGGGCTTCCCCATGTGTGATCCTGCGTCAAAGGTATAAAGGCGGTATGAATATGAACACAAATCAAACATTATTAATTGAATTACTAACCGAAGAATTGCCACCCAAAGCGTTGGCAAAATTGGGTGAAGCATTTGCCAGCAGCTTATTCAACGGCTTAAAAACACGCGACTTTTTGGCGGACGATGCGATCGCAACGACCTACGCCACACCACGTCGCTTGGCGGTTTCCATTAGCAACGTGCGTGCTACTTCGCCGGATAAATCGATACGCGAAAAAATCTTGCCGGTATCGATTGCCTTGAATGCGCAAGGCGAACCAACTGCTCCTTTGCTGAAAAAATTGGCGGCACTGGGTTTTGCGGATATTTCGATTAACGATCTGGAACGCGCTGAAGATGGCAAGGCAGAAAGCTTCTTTTATACCTATACCGCCCAAGGCGTAGCGCTGCAACAAGGTTTGCAAGCGGTCTTGGATGAGGCGATTACCAAGCTGCCGATCCCCAAATTGATGAGTTACCAACGGCCAGATGGCACCACTGTGCAATTTGTCCGTCCAGCGCATCAACTGATTGCGTTGCATGGAACGACGGTTATTCCGGTTTCGATTTTAGGTTTGCAAGCAGGCAATAGCACGCTGGGACATCGCTTCCTGACAACAGGCGACTCCCTCACCATTGCCGATGCAAATAGCTACGCCGACACCCTGGCGATGCAAGGCAAAGTCATCGCCAGCTTCACCACGCGTAAGGAAAAAATCCGCGCTGCTTTGTTAGAAAAAGCTGGCAACGACCAAGTCTTAATGCCAGAAGCGTTGTTGGATGAAGTCACCGCTTTGGTCGAGTGGCCAGTCGTTTACGAATGCCATTTCGAGCAAGAATTTCTGACCGTACCACAGGAATGCTTGATTCTGACCATGCAAACCAACCAGAAATATTTTGCCCTAACCAACACGCAAGGCAAACTGCGTTCGCGCTTTCTGATCGTTTCAAATCTGGAAACCGCAAATCCCCAACACATCATCAGCGGCAATGAACGCGTGGTACGTCCACGCTTGTCGGATGCGAAATTTTTCTTTGAACAAGATAAGAAGAAAACGTTGGAATCGCGCATACCGCAATTGGCGAATGTGATTTACCACAACAAATTGGGCAGTCAAGCACAACGTACCGAAC
>CAZMPS010000007.1:0-21296 GCA_964568305.1 uncultured Burkholderiaceae bacterium | reverse complement strand
GATGAGTTGTATGCATTGCTTGGTGAAGCTGCAACGGATGCTCCCAGCTTGATGCAGAAAGATCGTAATCAGATCATGGCAACATTATTGGATCATTTGACACATGTTTTGCATCAATTTGAGCAAGAAGGATTTGCTGCCTTCATGGCGCGTTGGAATGCCTTGCATGCCTATGCTAATCAAGCTGTCGTTATTTCTAATCAAGGGAGGAACTTGCATGAAGGCATAGCCAAAGGGGTCGATAGTATAGGGCGTTTGATGTTGGAATCTTTGGTTGTAAGTGGAATTAGCTCCGGAACAGGAACAGTATCTATCATGGCTGGCGATGTTTCTTTGCGCTTGTATCAGGCGAATAAGGACTAAAGCCATGTTGCTTTTGCTAGATGTAGGAAATACAAGAATCAAATGGGCCGTGCTTAAACATGATGGCGTTGCGTCAAAAAATACAACCCTAGGGCATTGGTTAGATCATGGTTCGGTACCGCATCACGCCATCGATGAGTTGGGAAAAACATGGCGGGAACATGCTCATGTGCCTGCTATGGATATTGCACGCGTTGTTATTTCCAATGTCGCAGGTAAGACTGTGCGCGAAAAACTGTCAGCCATGTTGCAACATAACTTGGGTGGAACAGTGGTGCCGGAATGGTTTGCATCCACATTGCAATTGGCTGGCGTGCGTAATACCTACGCCGCTCCAGAACAATTGGGCTGCGACCGTTTTGCCACCATGATCGCGGCGCGTGCTTTATTCCCACAGCGTTCTTTAATTGTTGCCACTTGCGGCACGGCGACGACCATTGATGCGTTGACGGCACAGGGTGAATTTGTCGGCGGCATGATTTTGCCAGGCTTGGGTTTGATGGCAGAGTCGTTGGCACAGAATACGGCGCAATTACCTAATGCTAATGTGTCAGATTTAAAAAATCTGACACCGCTTCCCTCTCATGCCTTTGCGGATAATACGAAAGCGGCGATTCAATCCGGTTGCTTGATGGCGCAAGCTGGAGCGATAGAGCGGGCAGTTGCGCAACATGGTGTAGCAATGCAGGCACCGGTTTTATGCATTTTGTCCGGTGGCGCTGCTAGCTACATTGCGCCTTATCTTTCAGTGAAGCACCAGATAGTAGAAAACCTGGTGTTGATTGGTTTGCAGGTGGCAGTGGATTAGTTGCCTGTGGCATTCAAATAATTATCCTTAACCCGTATGTAATGCTCAGCCGAATAGCGTAAAAAAGCGAGTTCCTTGTCATTTAGTGGTCGTACCGCAACGGCAGGGCGGCCTACGTATAGCATGCCACTTTGTAATACTTTGCCGGGTGAGATCAAGCTGCCGGCGGCTACCATGACACGGCTAGGAATGACGACGTCGTCCATGACGATGGAACCCATGCCGATCAAGCATTCATTGCCTATGCTACAGCCATGCAAGATGACGGAATGGCCGATGGTGACATAGTCACCGATCAATAAGGGCGATCCTTCTGGCTTGTCCGCACTTTTGTGGCTAACGTGGCATATGGTGAGATCCTGCACATTGCTGCAGCGTCCGATCACGATGCGGTTGACGTCGCCACGTAATACCGCATTACACCAGATGGAGCTGTCTTCGCCGATTTGTACATCACCGATGATTTGGGCGGAATCGTGTAGAAAGACACGCTCTCCTATGACAGGGGAAGTGTTGAGGTAAGGAGAGAGTGACATGAAAGTTCCTATGGAAAAATGAACGACCAGCGATATTCCATCATCAAGCAGCTTGCTTTGCCTCGGTGAAACCAGTAATACAGTCAGCCAAGCTCACGCGTCGTCCTTCGCTACGGCGTTGTTCACAAAGTGTAACAAATTCATTGAAAGGATTATTGTCAGACACAAGCTCGTCTTTAGAATACAGCGCAAATTGGTACATGATGCCTCGTACAGCCGCTTGATTATGGATGATGTTGTCCACCAATTTTTCTGAAACGTATAGGTGATCTGCATCGGGAATTTCCCCTTGTTTTATCCGATAATCCAACACGGTTGCGTAGGGATCAAAAGAATTCAGGGTGCCTTCAATATGCTGTTGTCTTCCCATTCTTGCGGATTCTCCACGTCGCCAAGCGGGACTGCCGAAGTAGGGTTTTCCTGGTTCCCAGCCAAGAATATAAGCACTATCTGGTTCCGATGCTGATGTTTTGCCAACTCTGATTGCTGCTTCAGTGAGTCTTTTAAGATGTGCCATGATGATTGAATCAGGTGCACTTCTTTCGTTATCAATAATGCCGATGGGTGTATCGATCATAACTTTGGAACGTGAGTTTCCATCTTCATCCAGCATATAGAGTACGTTACCTGAGTTGGCTGGTTCAGTAGAGCAAACCATGGTGTTAAAAGCAAAAGCATCAATTAAAACCTGAGTTGGTAGAAAATGTTCTGGAAAATCAGCGGGTGATTCGACCCAGCGGTTTCCTGAGCTGGCATTTAAAAAACGTCGTCCAATCCAAAACTCTTTTTCTCCCTGCTCATTTACTTTGACTTTTACAAACGTTTTAGTAAAAAAATGCTCCAATCCGACAGCAACACCAATATAGGGAACCGCCCATTCTCTCGCTGCTAATTGTTGTGCGGCAGGGTAGTCTTTTGTTTTGATGCATTTAAGTAAATAGCGATGAGGGTCGCCATTGCTTTCTTGACGATGATGGTAGGCCAGCCACATATTGCGGCTATGGGTAGTGGGGCTCCTGTTTTCATCTTCTTCAGATTGCACATTTGATTGAAGGCGAGCCAGCATCATTGCGCTATATTCTTGATCTGTTTGTTCTTTCCCTGGAATGAGAAATGCGGTTTTTCTAAGTTGGTTAAGCTCGGGGAAGTTGATTGGATATGCCTGAAAATTGAATTGGGCAACTGTGTATCCATTTTTTTCCGTGATGATTTTTGTGCCTCTGGCCAAGCCAGACGGAAGGTGTTGAATAGGGTATTGGGGCGAATTAGGTGTGGCAGGTGTGAATTGGCTAGCAGTGTTTGCTAAAGGTATTCCAGTCGACAATTGGCGTAAGCCTTGAAAAGGAGTGATAAGGCCTGGTTTAATCGTCCGCATAACCTGAGGCGCGTTGTTGCGCACAGCAGGTGTCATGGGTTTTGTAAGGCATGTAATTGACTTGAGAGTGAGCATTGTTTTTAATCTATGTGTCGTTTATGCAACTTTAGATAATCCTGAACAAAAAGCTGAATTAAAAGTTGATCAAGGTTAATTTTAACAATCAGTGCACGGCTCGTTTGGCAGCAATAGCATTTCCAGCCCGGCTAACCGATTGACGTCCCAAGTGCTGTGATATCCATCGCCCTGCGTCGACCACGGCATGTAAATTTATCCCGGTCTCTATTCCCAATCCCTGCATCATATACAGCACGTCTTCGGTGGCGACATTCCCAGTTGCACCTTTCGCATAAGGACAACCGCCCAAACCTGCTACTGAGGCGTGGAAAATGACAATTCCAACTTCCAAACTGGCATAAATGTTGGCTAGAGCCTGGCCGTAAGTGTCGTGAAAGTGGCCGGATAATTGCGCGATGGGGAACTCCTGCGCAGCGGCATGCATGACGGTTTGTACCTGGCGTGGTGTGGCGGCGCCTATAGTGTCGGCGATATCGATTTCATCGCATCCTAAATCCCGCATGCGTTGCACGACTTCGACCACGCTAGGTACTGCAACGGTGCCTTCATATGGGCAAACAAAAGCGCAGCTGATGCTGCCGCGTAGACGTAATCCTTGTTGCTTAGCAGTTTGCGCGACTTGTCGGAAGCGTTGCAGTGATTCAGCAATCGAGCAATTGATATTTTTTTGTGAAAAAGTTTCCGATGCGGCGGCAAAGATGACGACTTCATCCACTTTGGCTTGTAGAGCGGTTTCTAATCCTTGCATATTGGGAACTAGCGCTGAATAAGCAACGCCCGGTTTGCGTGTAATGCCTTGCATGACCGCATGAGATGTCGCCATTTGCGGCACCCATTTGGGGGAGACAAAGGCTGCAGCTTCGATGTTTTGGAAGCCGGCCAAGCTCAAACGATTGATGAGTTCGATTTTGATGTTGGCGCTGATGTTTTCTGGCTCGTTTTGTAAGCCATCACGTGGGCCGACTTCAACGATTTTGACTTGTCGCGGTAAATCTTGATGGGCTTGCATGGTTTGCCTATTCAATATCCTGTGTTGGCCCTCCCTTCTTCCACTTGTGGAAGAAGGGAGAGTTTTGATATGACGACGTAACGCTATTTAATAGATAACGTTTTTTATACAGGACGATATCCTAATAACAACACACCATCTGGTTTCAGTGTAGAAGGCGCTTCCTTGTTGACGAGGCGGATGAGTCTGAGGGTAGGATCTGTTTTTCTGACGGGCGCGGGTTTGCCAGTTAGCATGAAAATCACGGTAGCTACATCATCATGCGTAGTTCTTTGGATTTGCTTGGTATCTGGTAGTGCTGGGTCAATGAGGGAGTGAAAATCCAAAAGGATGTCGATAATTGCTTTTCCTTCAGGGTTCTGGGTGTACACGCGTTGAATCTGATCGCGAGATATACCATGTGTTTTTTCGAGTTTTTCGATCCCGGCTTGAACACCTTTTACCAAACCGGCGAGTTGAGGATCACCGGTATTTTCGGCCACTTGGAATCGGGCTGATTCAATGGCACGCGTCATTTTAATGACATCTCCGCTTCCAGGTTTACTGGTGGGACGAGAGAAAAAGGTGGTGGCTGTTTGGCGATAGTGGAGCAGGGCTTCTCGTAATTCTGGATAGTCTTGAAGTGACTCTTTTAGAGCATGATGTACTTCATCTGCCATCACATTAAGGATCATGTCGTGTTGGTTTCGTGAATCTTTGTCTTCACTCATGACATAGTCACGTGCGGACACTTGTCGCGCAAATTTGTCCATGATGTAGCTGAGTCCTTTCGCCCGCCCTAAGACACGGCCTTGGACTCCAGGTTGCATGGTCACCATATCTGTGACTGGGAATACGGTTGAGGAGCGATGAGGCGAGCAACCTTGTCCAAAAAATGTTGGTATTCCTCTCTGATGGGCTATTTCCAAGAATTCGGTATTTAGTCGTGCGGATTTAAACGGCCCTTCTTTTTTCTGATTGTCACTGCCGGCACACATCATCCGTACCCCTTCAAACAAATTATCGGGTACATCTGGATTTTTCATTAATGCAATGGCAGAGGACATGGCACGTTCGTCTTCACAAAGCACAACCACGTCACCCCGATGCCCAATTAATTTGGAGGCACTTTTCATTACCAAAATGGCCAACTCTATGTCTCCGTGTTCGCCTGCACCATCACTGGCAATCAGCCTGAAAAATGGCGAAATACGCATCTCGTCTTTGAGATTTTTATAAAATTTTTGACGCTCTTCTGTTAATTTGAGATGGAAGTCCAAAGGAAGGTCGGGTCTGGGGCTCGCCAGAAATGCTCTCAGAATTGCTTTTTGGGTCGGAATATCACAATCAGAAAATGCCGGTGTTTTGGATGAGCCGAGAATTGCAAAGGTCTCAGAGAGCAATTTTGCAAAGAAAGTTTCTCCGTTGCGAATATGAGCTAATCCCAATTCGACACCTCGGAGTTGTACTAACTCATGTTGCTCGGACCAAAATCCATAGACTCCCAAAGCTTTTTCAGAGAACACTAAGGGTTCTATTAATTTTGCAAATCCCTGACTTCCCGGAATTCCTTCGCTGAGCAGATCAAAAGACGCTTGTGTGTTGTATTGGAAGGATTCTGCTGCTTTGACTGCTTCTCTTGTCCTGAAGAGCACAAGGCCGCTGTAAATTTTTACAATTGGCCAACCAAGTTTGAGTCTGGTTTCAATGTAAGGGCCCCATTGAGGGTGATTGGTCACTTCGTTGAGCCGGTTTTTCATCGTTTTAAGAGCGGAGGCCGGGACCGCCGAATCTGTAAATTTAACCAGACCGTGTTGTTCCTTAATATCCTCCAAACACAGTCGTCGTCCCTCGGCAATGCCATTCCCGCCGGTTCTTGCATTGACGTTAGGATTTCCGTCTTTGTCTAGATACCAACGCTCCAACACATAGCGTAGCTGATCAACACATTGCATCACTTTTTCATAATCAGGATGACTTTTAATCAGAGCATGATTGCCCAATTCATGCAATCTTTCTTCTGGTGATTTCCGCAGTATCTCCACCATCTCATGGTGTTCGATAGGCCCTTTTTCCGATATTTCTTTGGCCATTTGTTCAAAAAAGGATAATCGAATAACAGAACGAGCCCTGTGTAGGGCATCCAGCAGTTGTTTTTCATTATTTTTGACCAGGATTGATATATTCCGTTGCTCATCTTCAGGCAACACACGAATGGTTGGGATATGGTCGGAAGTACAGAGATAGACAATATTTTCTATTACTGTATCTCTCAAGCGATTGGCTTTTTCACAAATCGCAGATTGTTGAGAAACATCTGATTTTTCATAAGCCGCAATTTCATCACGCCATCCTTGATAAGCGGTGGTGAGGGCATAACTGGCACGGACTACTTCCCCCTGATCTGGGCGTACAGGGTGAGCGGTGAGAACATCGGTAAGCGTCTTAGGCATACATTGAATGGCCTCAGAAATGCTCTTGTTTTTCAGAAGCGTTGTCATCGCATCTCGTAACGGTGTTTGAGTGCCGGACAAAGAAGAGCTGTCGTTTTCCAGTGCCGTCAGTTTGGTATAGACATACAGTGCTTTGATTAGGCTTTTGTAGGACTCTGGACTCAGCGTGTTTAATTTCTCAGAGATCTGTTCGGCCATTGCTTTTTCATCGGCCAAAGAAGATTGTTTGACACTGGTTTGAGCGAGGCTCATCAGCTCTAGAGTGAGATTAACGGTATCGTTTGAAAAATGTTTGCGCATGACATCAACCCCAATTTGGGGCAAAGTAAGCAGCATGTCAATCGGTGCCATTCTGTTTTGAACAGCGTTGAGTGACTCACCGATCAACGTACTTAGAGTGGCTCTTGATGGTGTGGAAGTGGTATAGCGTTGGGTGCCGCCCATTTGTCCTGAGAATGGACTCACGCCTGTTTTGGCTGGCGTATAGGTCGTGGTTGTTCTAGGTGCTTGTGTTGTCGATACGTATAATCGTCTAAAAAGTCCGGTGCGACTAGGATTAAATTTGGCCGAATTGGGAATAAATGGTCTAAGCAATGATACGATGGGTATTGATTTTGTTGTAACAAACATTGTTATCTTTCCTATCAAATTGAGTCTGTTTAATATCCTGTGCCAGCGTGCACTCGGCCCGTGATGTTGCTTATAGATGCACCGTTTTCTAGGGCGCGAATTTTAGCAATAATTTGCACAATGCTCTCTTGCCGTTGTGTGAGTGCCGCAATATGTGGTGTGATAGTAATGCGTTTCTCTTGCCAAAAAGGATGTTCGGGCGGTAAGGGTTCCTGGCGGAATACATCTAACGTGGCGCCAGTGATGTGGCCGTTTTGTACCAGATTCAACAAATCCTGCTCTACCACATGTGCACCGCGCGCTACATTAATTAAATACGCGCCCTGCGGCAATTTGGTCAGATTGCTGTGATTAAGTAAATCACGGGTTTGATCGGTTAGCGGCAAAGTGCAAACCAAGACCTGGGTGCCGGATAAAAATCTTTCTAAGCTAGCATGCCCGGCAAAACAATCCATCTCTGGAATACTTTTCATGCTACGACTCCAGCCACGCAAGGGAAAACCATATTCCTGCAGCGATTGCGCGATCCGACATCCCAGCACGCCCAAACCCAGTATGCCAACGCTGAAGTTTTCCTTCCTGCGAGGCGGTAAAAATTTCCATACGCCATCACGTGCTTGCGCATCAAATTCATCAAAACGCCGAAAATAACGTAATACCGCATGGCTGACATATTCCGCCATTTGAATTGCCATACCTGCATCTTCTAGTCGAAAAATCGGCACATTGGGTGGCAAAGCATCTCCCAGTTTAAATAAAGCATCCACACCCGCACCGAGGTGAAAAATAGCCTTCAAATCACCACGCCCAGCCAACATCGCAGCCGGCGGTTGCCATAACACAGCGTAATCGGCTGGCAGCGCGTTTTCCTGCGCGGTATTTTCATGCCAAAGATGAAAGTCTGCTTCTGGTAATGCTTGTCTGAATTCAGCCAACCAAGCGTCTTGCACGTGGACTTGCGGGGTATAAAAAAGGATGCGCATCGCTTATTGATAATTATGGGTAATGATTGGTAATGAGATTGGGCGTGCATTATGGCAAATATTTTGTGGGGTGGGGCAATTGCATGAATTAGTAAATGGTCGGTTAACCATACAAAGATTAGTGATGCGGTACTATTTTGAACTGCTCCAGAATTGAGGTTAATTACACACGTAATTAAATAAAAAATGAAAAAATAAAAGAAATTCGACCAGAGTCTTACTTATTTTTTGCCGAGTATTATGAGTGGCTCATTTCGTATATAGAGGACATATTAGAAGACATAAAAGATGCCAAGCTGGTGCGCGAGCGTGCGGATGGTCCTTATGTCGGGGTTAATTTATGGCCTAAACGCCATACTGCAGCAGAACTGAATGCGCAATCTGATTTGAAGGCACCTATGCCTATTGAGCTGCTTGATTGGGAAAGCGCTCCTGCTGTTGGGACTGAGTCGCTATGACAGTGCGTAGTCGTAGTTAAAGTATCAAGAGTGCGATTTACTATTTAAAACTCACCCCCGCCGCACCCCCAACAACAACGTCCCATCCGTGACCTGATCCCCAACCGCATAGTGTATTTCCTGCACGGCACCATCATGCGGTGCGGTGATGGTGTGTTCCATTTTCATCGCTTCCATGATGAGTAATGGTGTTCCTTGTTTCACTTGTTGTCCCTTTTTGACCAGAATGGCTAGGATTTTTCCTGGCATGGGGGCGGTTAGGCGGCCGCCTTCGGGGCTTTTGTTTTGTTCATCCTTATTTTCATTTAAGGCCATCAGGGATGAGGAGTAAGTCAACGCTGTATGTTTGCCTTCATGAAACACGTGGAATGCGCCAGCGTGGTAGGGCGCGGTACCGTGGATAGTGATGTCGTCCAGCGTGATGTGGAAGTTGCTATCATTGCGTGCAATTAGGCGACAATCCATGGTTTTACCCTGTACTTCTAACCGCCAGTGATGAGCGGTTTGATTGTGCGGGTAATGCAGCATTACGGTATGGGTTGAACTTGTTTCTTTATCTGAATTAATTTCGGTGAAATACAAAGCCCGTTGCAATACCTGATTCATGCGCCATCCTGTCGCACGACTCCAAGGATCGTTCTCATCTTGGTTGTTAGCTTCGGTGCTGATCAAGGCGACAACTGCTAGCGCCAATGTTGCGGGTGATAGGGGTTGCAGAGGCGGAAATAAGCTGGCTTGTTGGCGTTCTATCCAAGCGGTATCGAGTTTGGCATCAATGAAATCTGGATGCGTAATTAAGCGTTGTAGGAAAGGGATGTTGGTATCTAAGCCGACAATTTGATAATCCGCCAAAGCTTGTGCCATGCGCGTTTGGGCAACATCGCGGTTTTCGCCCCATACGATCAATTTCGCGATCATGGGATCGTAAAAAGGGGTAATCGCATCGCCTTGGCGTACACCAGAATCAATCCGTGTTGCTTCCTGCGTGGTGAAAGAGGCAGCCGACGGGGTGTGCAGATGGTGGAGCGTGCCGATAGAAGGAAGGAAGCCTTTTTCTGGATTTTCGGCGTAAATACGCGCTTCCATGGCGTGTCCGGATAAGGTGAGTTCGTCTTGTGTCTTGGGTAGTTTTTCGCCCAAGGCAATGCGCAATTGCCATTCGACTAAATCTAATCCAGTAATCATTTCTGTTACCGGGTGTTCAACTTGCAGGCGCGTATTCATTTCCATGAAATAAAAGGCGCCATCATGCTTGTCATTTGTGTGCTGCGGAACGATGAATTCCACCGTACCAGCACCGACATAACCCACGGCTTGCGCAGCGTTGACGGCGGCTTGGCCCATCAGTTTGCGGCGTGCTGGCGTCATGCCAGGAGCGGGCGCTTCTTCCATGATTTTTTGGTGACGCCGTTGTAGCGAGCAATCTCTCTCAAATAACGATATGCAGTTACCATGACTGTCGGCGAAGATTTGGATTTCAATATGACGCGCTGAGCGCAGATACTTTTCCAACAAGACTTTGTCGTCGCCAAAAGCGTTCTTTGCTTCACGTTTACATGCTGCTAATGCGGTGTGGAAATCAACAGCAGACTCAACGATGCGCATTCCTTTGCCACCACCGCCTGCACTGGGTTTCAGCAAAATCGGATAGCCTATGATATTCGCTTGTTGTTGTAGGGAATCCGCGTCCTGTTGTTCGCCGTGATAACCTGGCACCAGCGGCACGTTGGTTTGTTGCATCAAAGTTTTGGCGGCGGATTTGGAACCCATCAACGAGATAGCAGAAGCAGGCGGACCAATGAAAATCAGGCCAGCAGCGTCGCATGCCTGCGCAAACTCACTGTTTTCTGATAAAAATCCATAACCAGGATGGATAGCCTGCGCACCGCTAGCCTTGGCGGCGGCAATGATTTTGGGGATATGTAAATAACTGTCTTGGGCAGCTGGCGGCCCGATCAAAATGGCTTGATCACAGACTGCCACATGTTTGGCATTGGCATCCGCTTCCGAATACACCGCCACAGTTTGGATGCCTAGCCGTTTTGCCGTGGCAGCAATGCGGCAGGCGATTTCACCACGGTTGGCGATTAGGATGGTGTGGAACATGCGGATGGTGCAGCGGCGGAAGTCGAGGAGCGTGCTTTTAAACCTAATTTGGCCAACAAAGCACGATCATCCTGTGCATCGGGGTTGTCGGTGGTGAGCAATTTGTCGCCATAAAAAATCGAATTCGCGCCGGCAAGAAAGCAAAGTGCCTGCAGCGCTTCACCTAGTTCACGACGTCCAGCCGACAGCCGCACGCGCGCTTTCGGCATCGTGATGCGCGCCACCGCAATGGTGCGCACGAATTCCAGTGGATCCAGCACTTCAGTACCATGCAGCGGTGTGCCTTCAACTTGTACTAGGTGGTTGATTGGCACGGATTCTGGATAGGGATTTAAGTTTGCCAATTGCGCAATCAAGCCGGCGCGTTGTTGGCGTGATTCACCCATGCCGACGATGCCACCGCAACAGACTTTCAACCCCGCATCGCGCACGTGGCCCAAGGTGTCCAAACGGTCTTGATACTCACGGGTGGAAATTACGTTGTCATAAAATTCTGGTGCAGTATCTAAATTGTGGTTGTAATAATCCAACCCGGCTTTCTTCAATCTGTAAGCTTGCTGCTCTTCCAACATGCCCAAGGTGGCGCAAGTTTCCAGCCCCATGGCTTTGACTTCACGTACCATTTGTTCCACTTTTTCCATATCACGCTCTTTGGGGCTGCGCCATGCTGCACCCATACAAAAACGTGTGGCGCCGTTCTCTTTCGCTGCTTTCGCTGCTTCCAAAACGCTTTCAATCGGCAATATTTTCTTCGCCTCTACGCCGGTGTCGTAGCGCGCTGCTTGTGGGCAATAACCGCAATCTTCCTCGCAACCACCCGTTTTGATCGACAGCAAGGTTGCCAATTCAATATCGCCCGCATCAAAATGAGCCCGATGCGCTTGCTGCGCCTGGTACATCAAATCGTTGAAAGGCAATTCAAATAATGCCAACACGTCTTCCACCGGCCAAGTGGCTGTTTTGGGGAGGGTGATGGATTTTTGTGGTGGGTGGAAGGAAAGGGGAGCGGAGGCGGGGGTGGTGTTTGACATAAGCGATTTTTAAATCTTTATTAAATATTTTTGGGTGGAAAGGTAATAGTTTAATCAAATAAATATTGTTAGTTATTTTTGTAGGTGTTAGGTAGTTTTTCTGCGTTATCAGCGATAGCCTGATATTTGCGTTCCAGGCGATCAAGCACATCATTTGCCGAAGCACCAGGTGTTTTGTCGTTTAATGCTTCTTGCCAAAGCTGACGCAGATTGTAATAGAAACCACAATTCAAAAACGATAACGAGTTTTTCATTTCATCATCCAATTTTAGCCAGGCCAACCTGGCAAAGCCGAAAAATTCAAATGCCCTGCTGCATCAGCGGCACAAGGCGACACCAATTTAGGCACGATGCCGAGCAAAGGTGCTGCCAGGCGTTGCTTTAGTGCGGCAATATTTTCTTCTTGATATGGCATGGCGGGTGTGACGCAATTAGCCACCCAGCCAGCTAAAACCAATCCGCGACGGGCAATCGCTTCCGCCGTCAATAAGGCTTGGCTGAGGCATCCCAGGCGCATGCCGACTACCAAAATGACGGGTAAATCTAATCGCTGTGCCAAGTCAGCCGTATCGTATTGATCGCATAAGGGAACCTTGAATCCGCCTACGCCTTCTACCACCACGGCGTCTACTTGCGCATGGATTTGCGCATAACACGCTTGGATATGCGCCAAATCGATGGTGACGCCTTCTACTTGCGCGGCGATATGCGGTGCGATGGCTGCTTGCAGTAAATATGGCGTGGTCAATGTGGAAGGAAGCTTGACGTTGGAGGCAGCGGCGAGTTGATCCATGTCTTCATTGCACCAAACGTCCTGGCGTAAGAAAGCGCCGGCGGCGATGGGTTTCATGCCAGCGCTGCGTATATTTAATTGTGCTAGAGCATGCAGCAAGGTGCTGGAAATCAGGGTTTTTCCTACTTCGGTATCCGTGCCGGTGACGAAGCATGTGAATTTTTTACTCATGGAAATTTTTTTAAGCTTTTAAGTTTTCTCTAATGCATACAAAGCAGCGACCAATTTTTCTACATCTTGCGCAGTATGTGCCGCAGATAATGTAATACGTAGCCGCGCCGTACCTTGTGGCACGGTAGGCGGACGGATCGCTGGCACCCAAAATCCCTGCGCATATAACTGTTGAGAGAGCTGTATCGCTGCCGCATTGTTGCCTATCAATAAGGGTTGAATGGCAGTGTTGGATGGCATCAATCGCCAGCGTTGCAGCGATAAGTTGCGCTGCAATTGCTGAATCAATGTCCGTAAATGCTGGCGGCGTGCCATACCTTCTTCACTTTGTATTAACTCCAGGCTGGTCAACAAAGCATGTGCCAACGCAGGCGCCGTAGCCGTGGTGTAAATGTAAGGCCGGGCACGTTGTATCAACCACTCGATCACGCTGGCATGCGCCGCGACAAACGCACCGCCTACGCCAGCAGCTTTACCCAGTGTGCCCATGTAAATGATGTTGGGTGCCTGCAATTGATAATGCTCTAGCGCCCCCAAGCCATACTTTCCCAACGTACCAAAGCCATGCGCGTCATCAATCACCAACCAGGCGTCATGTTGCTGGCACAGCGCCAGCAAGTCGGGCAAGGGGGCCAAATCGCCATCCATACTAAACACACTATCGGTGACCACGATTTTGGTATTGGTTGTGCTGGCGCTTAACAAATGTGCCAGCGCCACCGTATCGCTATGTGGATAAATCGTCACCGTCGCTTTAGACAAGCGCGCACCGTCAATTAACGAAGCGTGATTGTGCTGCTCAGAAAAAATTTCTGTATGAGAATCAGCCGCCGCCAGCGCCGTCAAAATCGCAAGATTCGCCATATAACCCGTACAAAAATACAAAGCACGAGCCGATGTCAAATAAGGCGACAGCGCATTCGCCAAACGCTGCTCCAACAAAGCATGCGCCTGACTATGACCGCTGATCAAATGCGACGCGCCGCTACCTGCGCCATACAAAGTCGCACCTTCCTGCAGCGCAGCAACAATCCGTGGATGCGCCGCCAAACCCAAATAATCATTGCTACAAAACGCCAACATCGCTTGGCCATCGACTTGCATGGGTGGCGTACACGCGGTTTCAGCAGTACGCCGACGGCGTAGCAGGTTGGCGTTGTCTAAGGCTTGTAGTTGATGTTCTAGTTGCTGGATTTGTTTCATTGTTACTCAACCACTTGTTTAAACACAGCCAACGTCTTAGCCGCCAACTCATCGATCTCTGCTGCATTCAATATATACGGCGGCATCAAATATACGGTATTGCCGATCGGGCGTAGCAGCAGTTCGTGTTGCAGGGCGGTGGCGAAGAAGCGGCGGGAGAAGGCGCTGGCGGTATTGTTGCTGTCATTGTTTTGACCCAATACCGCATCAAAGGCCCAGATCATGCCGCGTTGGCGGAAGTGGGTGACTTTTTCATGTTCAGCCAGCGGTGTTAGGGCCGTTGTTAAGCGGGCGGCGTTGAGGCGGTTGTTGGCTAGGACATCGTTTTCTTCAAAAATCGCCAGCGTTGCCAGCGCGGCGCGGCAGGCTAAGGGGTTGCCGGTGTAGGAGTGTGAATGCAAAAAGCCACGTTGCACGTCGGTGTCGTAAAAAGCTTGGTAGATGGCGTCACTGCTCATTACCAAAGAAAGCGGCAGATAACCGCCGCTGATGCCTTTGGATAAACAGAGAAAATCTGGCCAGACTTGTGCTTGCTCGCAGGCAAAAAAGGTGCCGGTGCGGCCACAACCGACGGCGATTTCGTCAAAAATCACATGCACTTGGTAGCGTTGGCAGAGGGCATGGACTTCCTTCAAATACACCGGATCATGCATCGCCATGCCAGTGGCGCATTGCACCAACGGTTCGATGATAATGCAAGCGATATGGTCGGCGCGTTGTTGTAGCAGCGTTTCTAGTTGCTGCGCTGCGTGGCGTGCAACGTCGGTGGCGGATTGACCGTCTTTGGCCTGACGCGCATCGGGTGAGGCGACGACGTGGATTTGGGAGGAGCGTAGCAATGGGCCATAAGCGTTACGAAACAATGGGACGTCGGTGACCGTCAAGGCACCCAGCGTTTCTCCGTGATAACTGCCTTTGAGGCAAACGAATTCCTGCTTGTCGGATAAACCCGCATTGCGCCAGGCATGAAAACTCATCTTGAGCGCAATTTCGACCGCGGAGGCGCCATCGGAAGCGTAAAAACAATGGCCCAGCGCGTGATCGGTCAATGCGGATAATTTTTCCGATAACTCGACTACAGGTTCATGGGTAAACCCGGCCAGCATGGCATGTTCTAAACGATCGAGTTGATCTTTTAAAGCCGCATTGATACGTGGATTGGCATGGCCGAATAAATTGACCCACCATGAGCTGATGGCATCGAGATAACGCCGGCCATCTTGGTCATACAGCCAAGCGCCTTTTCCGTGGCTGACTGCGATCAGGGGTTGTGTTTCATGATGCTGCATCTGAGTACAAGGATGCCAGACGCTATGGCGACTGCGTGTTACCCAGTCGGATTGTTGGTTAGATGTGGTGATCAAGATTATTCTTTTCTTTGCCAATCTGGCTTACGTTGTGTGAGGAAAGCGTGCATCCCTTCCTGACCTTCAGGAGAGGTACGGATATCGACAAAGCGTTGCACGGTATCGGCGATTAACGCATCGCTGATGGTCGCATTGCCAACATCGCGCACCAGTTTTTTTGCTTGTTTAACGGCATACGGGCTGTTGTCGGCCAGTATGGTGACCATGTGGGATACGGCTTTGCTCAGCGCGTCACTGTTTGGCACGATTTGATGTATCAAGCCCATGTGCTGTGCTTCTTGAGCTAAAAAGCGCTCAGCGGTTAGAAAATAACGACGCGCAGCATTTTCTCCCATGGCTTTGATGACGTAAGGCGAAATGATGGCTGGAATCAAACCCAACCTGACTTCGCTCAAGCAGAAATATGCGGTTTCGCTCGCTATGCGGATATCACACGCTGCCAGCAAGCCCATCCCGCCGCCATAAGCATCGCCGCGTATTTTGGCAATCACTGGTTTTGGGCACAGATACACCGTGCGCAGCATATCGGCCAGCTGTTGCGCATGCGCATGTTTTTGCTCCAGCGTCTCATGCTCTTCCTCCCGCATTTGCTGCAAATCCGCCCCCGCACAAAAAACAGCACCATTCGCCGCTAGCACGATAGAGCGGATATTCTCATCCTGACTGAGAATCTCAAACGCCTGCTTGATTTCAGCCATCATGGCCGTGTTCAGCGCATTACGCGCAAGAGGCCGATTCAGCGTGATGATGGCGGAGTGGGTGGAGTGAAAATAATCGAGGGTGATGGCGTGCCAGTTGATGGTGTTCATTGGGGGTTTTCTATATGTTATTGAGAACTGTTCTCAACGTTTCATTAAACATGCCGCAATGTAAGGAAATCGGGTTTTCCTTACATTAAAAAGAAATTAAGGTAAGTTTCAAAGATAAAACTTCTATATTGGTAGCGCCGCTGCCAGCGCCCGGCTTTGAAGGTTTCAAATTTCATGGCATTTCATTTCATTCAATATTTACTGGTTCTTGACCAAAAAATCACTCTTTATATTGATTACGCAATTCTTTTGCCGTAATGCGTACAATTTTGTGATCCCTCATCACCACCAGATCTGTATCGGTTTGTATGGCAATTTTGCGCGCCATCATCGCTGCGCGTTTGATTGCTTTGATTGAAGCAATGAGGTCTGGGTTTTTTGCTTTGAATAATTCTTGCTGATTCATAATTGTCCCCATTCGATCATGTTTGGTTCATCGCCAGAATTGTCGTACAGTATCCAATCGTTGACTATAGCGCGATAATATTGTTCAAAGTTGTGTCGCCCTGCTACAAATCGGCGCCTAATTACCGCTTCAGGAATATTGTGTCCCCCTTGTCTTACTCGCTCTGCAACACGTGCAATAGCCTCTTCTACAGAGGACAAGGAAAGAAAAAATAAACTGATGTGATAGCCCATACTTTTCCATTGATGGATTTGACGCAGGTAACCAAGGCCAGACAAAGTTGTTTCAAACGCAAAACTTTCATTTCGTTGTGTGCACCCTGCAATTTCTTGCAGCATTAAGCGCCCTGCTTTAATAGCAGCAGACTCCGGTGCAAAAGGAGAAAGGCCAGCAGCGATCAAATCCGCATTGATGAAACGTGGGCATTGCGCTTCGGTTGGTAAGAATGAGCGAGCAAAAGTCGTTTTCCCCGCGCCATTTGGTCCGGCAATGATGATGATTTTTTTATGCATCAGAGAAAATTTAAGTATATTGGTAGCGTTGCTGCCAGCGCCCGGCTTTGAAGGTTTCAAATTTCATGGCATTTCATTCAATATTTATTGATAGATAGGGATAAAAATTTTTCCTATTACATCTTAAACACACTAAACACCTCAAATCTGGTCTCAGGAGTTAACTTCAAGAGTTCTTGGCACGAATCCTTCATCTGTCAGGGCTTTCACTATTCCGCGAAGAAGATAATTATTCGTGAAGCATATCGAGTACTGTCGTGCGCCACTATGGATGGGTTGCAACATTTTTTGGTCAACCAGCTTTTTAATTTGATATGTCCGTTGATTAGCATTTAGCTTCGGCATCAATTTGCCCAAATCTGCGGATTTGGCGTTTTTCAACCGAACAACTTCCATCAATACATGATATTCATCTATGTTGATCAACTGACGTTCCCGTGAAATGCCGAGTGCGGGACCAATAACGTGTTTTTCAATGTATTCGTACTGTGTAAGCCGATCCACCTTTCGCAACTCGGTTAAGATGCCTTCCAAAACATACGTGCACCATGCGTCAATACCCTCTGTTGTTCCGCTGTCTGCAGCGCTTAACATTTCGTAGTAGCGCTCCCTATCATTGCAAAACACGGCTGTCGGGTTTAGTACGCGCCCGCTTTTGACGTTAAAACCATATTTGATCAGCAAGGCATAGGTGAGTAAGCGAACGACCCGGCCATTTCCATTGGAAAATGGGTGAATCCAGCCAAATCGATGGTGGGTCAGTGCAACCTTTATCAAATCGTATTTAGAGGGAGAGGCCTCATTGACGAAATCGGTCAACTCTTTCATGTATTGCGGCACAGTCAGTGCTTCAGGAGGGAGGTGTGCTGACATTGCTATACGTACTGGAGTTTCTCTGTATGCACCAGGGGTTTTGTCGCCTTCTCGCTCTAATTCTCTGACCGCGATGCTATGTAAATCGCGGATAAATGCTTCAGTAAGCGGAGCACCCGGCTCCATGACATCTTCGACATATTCCATGGCCTCTTCGATGTTGGCGATCTCTTTCATTTGGTCATCATGATCGACGTCGCCTCGCACTGTTGTTTCAACGAGGTCGGCCAGCGTCGTATGGTTACCTTCGATGCGAGCAGAGCCCAAGCTCTCCAGTAGATGAAAGATTTGCTTTAACTGAAAGAAAATCTCTGGCGGTGTCGTCCCTCCGAGTTGTAGGCGTCGAAGATGTTCAAGTTCAGTCACCACATCGACCAAAGGTGAATCGAATGAAGGATTGTGTAATTTGAGATCGAAGTGTTCAAATTTTGGAGGATTCATCGAGGCCGTAAAATATTATCTTGAATGTTGAAAAATATTATCTTGAATTTTTCAAAAAAATATTAACATAATCAATGTGTTACGTAATGCATTGTTTTAAATTATCTTGAATCGCTCTGAATGGTATCTTGAAAACTTAAAACCGTCCTACATCCTAAACACCCCAAATTTCGTCTCGGAAATCACCGCATTCAACGCAGCGCTCAATCCCAATCCCAACACAGTGCGGGTGTCTGCTGGGTCGATGATGCCGTCATCCCATAGGCGGGCGGTGGCGTAGTACGGGTGGCCTTGGTGTTCGTATTGATCGCGGATGGTTTGTTTGTAGGCGTTTTCTTCTTCTTGATCCCAGGGTTTGCTTTGTGCTTGGGTGCTGTCGCGTTTGACGTTTGCCATCACGCTGGCGGCTTGTTCGCCGCCCATGACGGAAATGCGAGCGTTGGGCCACATCCATAAAAAACGGGGGGAGAAAGCGCGGCCGCACATGCCGTAATTGCCGGCGCCAAAGCTGCCACCGATGATGACGGTGAATTTGGGCACCGCGGCGCAGGCGACTGCGGCGACCATTTTGGCGCCGTGGCGGGCGATGCCTTCATTTTCATATTTGCGCCCGACCATGAAGCCGCTGATGTTTTGTAGAAATATCAGGGGGATTTTGCGTTGGCAGCATAGCTCAATGAAATGCGTGCCTTTGATGGCGGATTCAGAAAACAACACGCCGTTGTTGGCGATGATGCCCACTGGCATGCCGAAGATGTGGGCAAAGCCGCAGACTAGTGTGGTGCCGTAGCGCGCTTTGAACTCATCGAAGACGCTGCCATCGACGATGCGGGCAATGATTTCATGCACATCAAAGGGTTTGCGGCTATCGGTGGGAATCGCGCCATAAAGTTCGTGCGCTGGGTATTGGGGTTCGACCGAGGGTTGGAGTAGCAGTTGCTGCGGCTTTTTGCGATTCAACTGTTGGATTACATTACGTGCTAGCGATAAAGCGTGTGCGTCATTTTGCGCCAGATGATCTGCCACGCCTGACAATTGTGTATGCACGTCGGCGCCGCCTAATTCTTCTGCAGTCACGATTTCACCCGTTGCAGCTTGTACTAGAGGTGGGCCACCTAAGAAGATGGTGCCTTGATTTTTAACGATGATGGTTTCATCGCTCATGGCGGGAACATAGGCGCCGCCAGCGGTGCAAGATCCCATGACGACAGCGATTTGTGGAATACCTTGTGCTGACAGATTGGCTTGGTTGTAAAAAATCCGACCGAAATGTTCACGGTCGGGGAAAACCTCATCCTGATTTGGTAAATGTGCACCACCGGAATCCACCAGATAAATGCAGGGCAGGTTGTTTTGTTGAGCGATTTCTTGCGCGCGTAAATGTTTTTTGACTGTCATGGGGTAGTAAGTGCCGCCCTTGACAGTTGCGTCATTGCAGATGATGACGCATTCTTGCCCGGCGACACGGCCTATGCCAGTGATGATGCCCGCTGCTGGTGCGGCATTTTGGTACATGCCGTAAGCAGCCATTTGTGACAACTCCAAAAAAGGTGTACCAGGATCGAGTAGCAGTTGGATTCTGTCGCGTGGCAGCAATTTGCCGCGTGCGATATGTTTTTGTCGTGCTGTTTGATCACCACCTTGCGCGACTTTTTCTGCCGTAGTTTTGAGTGCGTCCACCAATCCTTGCATAGCGTTGGTATTGGCTTTGAAATCAGCTGAGTGACTATCTAATGTGGAATCAAGGATCATGTTGATTAGTCTTTATAGTCTTTATAGTCTTTATTTTTCTGGAAATGTGCCATTCAGATAAAACCAGCGCCCATCTTCACGTACAAAGCGGCTGATTTCATGCAGTTTATGTGCGCGGCCCTGGATTTTGTAATGGGCGATGAATTCAACGCTGGCGTTATCGTTATTGTCGCTTTGCTGGTGTTGCAGCACGACTAACTTGATCCATTTAATTGTTTCCTGTTGATCAATGATAGGACTGGCGGGTCGTGTGCTCGGATGCCAGGTTGATTGTAGATAATCCTCAACACCCAGCACATAAGCGCTGTAACGTGAGCGCATCAACTCAACCGCATTCTGTGGCAATGCGGCGTCAACGATAAAGCGGGCGCAGCATTGAGAGAACAGCACTTGCTGGTTGTTATGATTGTGCTGATTGTTTTGACTGCAAGGGCAGAGTAATTTTTTGGAATAGGACATCATTGCATTATGACATCCTAAATTTGAATCTGTGCTATGAATGTACTACTGGGATAGAAATAGAAAAGGTCAAAGACGTACCTTGATTGGGTGAGCTACTCATTACCAATTGGCCTTTTAATGCGGCCAAACGTTCTCGAATACCTAACAAACCAAACGTATCGTTTTTGTCGTTATTGTGATGCTTAGGATCGGGATGAATGCCTATGCCGTTATCCGCCACGCTGATTTTCAATTGATGCGTATCTTTGTTGATGGTGATGTGTACCTGGCTGGCTTGCGCATGTTGCACCACATTGTTGAGTGATTCCTGCACGATACGAAATAATATCAGCGCTGTGTTTTCGTCTAAATCGGTATCCCAATCAGCGTGTGTATTTTGGATGTGCAAATTGCATTGGATGCCAGTTTTGCGCTGAAATTCCTGCGCTTGCCATTCAACGGCGGCGTGCAAACCTAAATCGAGTACGGCTGGGCGTAAATTATGAATAATGCGGCGTACCGATTGAATCGTGGCATCAATATGACTCAAACTTAAGCTGATCCTTTCATGCAATTTGGGATGCATGTTTGCAGTGCGGTTATGCAACATGGAAGCATCCATTTTGAGCACTAATAAAGTTTGTCCCAGCTCATCATGAATTTCATGTGCAATCTTTTTTCGCTCACTTTCGTTGATTTTTTCTTGATGCATCATCAAC
>CAZMPS010000006.1:8290-21846 GCA_964568305.1 uncultured Burkholderiaceae bacterium | reverse complement strand
CAGCTCATGTGCTTCATTTTCCACTGTTTCCATTGCACCTTGTGCGACTTCAATGTAATGCACTCGTTCCAGCGCAATCGCAGCCAAGGCAGCGAAAGTATCGAGTTGTTGCCGTTGTTCTGGTATCAGGATCCAGCGGCGATGTTCAGATTCAATTGCCAGCACGCCACGGGTACGCATGGGAGCGATGAGTGGTAGATAAAAGAAAGGATTAGCTGGCAAAGTATTAGTGCCGATGCCAGCGGGTTCGACATGGTCGAATGCCCATTGTGCAATACCGATGTCGATATCATTATTTGGGGATTCTTGTTGTAGCTTACCTGCTGAATCTGGTAATAACAGCGTCACTTTGGCGCGAAAGGTACGTTGAATAAAAGTGCTAGTAATGTCGAAGATTTGTTCGGTTTGCAATGCGCTCGATAATTCGCGTGCGAATTGATACAAGGCGCGTGCCCGGTTTTCTCGATGTGCCGCAACGCGGGCTTGAAAGCGCAGGTTGGAGGTCAAATAACCCGTGATCAATCCGACTGTCAGCATCACGCTAAAGGTGATCAAATATTGCCAATCACTGACGGCAAAGGCGAATCTTGGTGGTACGAAAAAGAAATCAAATGCCGCCACACCAACTACAGTCGCCAGCACCGATGGCCCGCGACCAAATCGTACTGCCACCAATACCACCGTTAACAAAAACAGCATCACGATGTTTGCTAAATTGAGGTACGGCAATAATGGTGTCGCTGCCAAAGCCGTCAACAAACTGGCGCCTGCAGCAGCCAGATAATCCCATTTGCGTTGTTTACGTTTGTTGTGTGCATCATCCAAAAGCGGGTCGTTTTTTGCAATCTGAACGTTCGCTGATTTTTGCGTGCCAGGAGTAGCAGCACGGCCAATTTCAATCAAATCGATATCCGGCGCGTAGGCAGCAATTCGTCGTTGATGCGCAATGCGCCAAGGCCAGGTTGGATGGGCGCGTCCCAGGATGATTTTTGAGAAATTATGGTCACGCGCATAGTCGGCGATGGTGCGCGCAATATCGTTGCCAGACAAAACAGCGGTGGTCGCGTCCAGGTCTTGGGCCAATTTCAGCGTTTTCAAAATGCGTTCTCTCTGCGCTGAAGGTAGGCGTTGCAATTGTGGCGTTTCGACATAAATCGCATGCCATTCTGTATTCAATTGACCAGCCAATTGCGCTGCGCTGCGAATCACGTGCTCAACTCCGGCGCGCGGCCCGATGCAAGCAAGCAAGGCAGAATCGGTTTTCCATACGGCATTGATCGATTGTTCACTGCGATACGCTTGCACATCATCGCCAATCCGGTCGGCGGTGCGGCGCAATGCTAGTTCACGCAAGGCAATCAAATTACCTTTGCGAAAAAAATGATGCGCTGCGCGTTCTGCCTGCAAAGTTTGGTACACCTTGCCGGCTTTTAAACGTGCTAATAATTCCTCGACCGGCACATCGACCAACACTACTTCATCTGCGGCGTCAAATACGGTATCTGGCAGAGTCTCAGCCACGCGAATACCGGTGATTCCACCCACTACATCGTTCAGGCTTTCCAGATGTTGCACATTGACGGTGGTGAACACATCAATACCAGCATCCAGCAATTCTTCCACGTCTTGCCAGCGTTTTGGATGGCGCGAACCTGGTGCGTTGGAGTGCGCCAGTTCATCGATCAAGATCAAAGCTGGATGGCGTGCTAATGCAGTATCGATATCAAACTCGCTCAGCGTTTTGTCACGATAGGAGTGGGTTTTAAGCGGTAATACATGGAGTCCTTGCAACAGCGCTGCTGTGTCACTGCGGCCATGGGTTTCAATCACACCAACCAATACCGCCTGCCCCTCTGTTTGTAGCTTGTGCGCGGCAGTCAGCATGGCGCAGGTTTTGCCAACGCCAGCCGAAGCGCCAAAATAAATCCGTAGCTTGCCACGGCTAGCGCGCAATTCTTGTGCTTGGACTTGTCGTAGCAAGGTATCGGGGTCGGGGCGTTGGTGATGTGGGTACATAGTTGGCTTGGTGGTAATCAGTTATTTATCCAAAGCAAGATTCAACGCCAACACATTAACGCGTGGCTCGCCTAGAAAGTTCAAGAACGGCAATTGTTTATGCGTATCTATCATGCTACGTACTTTTTCAACGGGCAATTGTCGTGCATGTGCAATACGTCCAGCTTGGTAGTAAGCAGCAGCCAGGCTGATTTCTGGATCCACACCACTGGCTGAGGCTGTTACCAGATCGACGGGAATCGGCGCGATGTTGCTTGGATCCGCCGCTTTCAAGGCAGCAATTCGACCTTTTACCGCATCAATCAACGCTGGATTCAGCGGCCCTTGATTGGCGCCACTAGAAGCGGTTGCGTTGTTGGGCATGGGGCTGGTGGCTGATGGGCGGCTCCAGAAATATTTGGAGGAGGAAAACGCTTGGCCGATCAGCATCGAACCGATTGTTTTGCCGTTTTGTGACACCAGGCTACCTTTTGCTTGGCTGGCAAAAGCGACTTGGCCGATGCCGGTGATGGCGTATGGATACAACACGCCGCAAATCAGCGTCAGGGTGATGAATAAAACACAGGCGGGGCGGAAAATTGGTTTCATGTTCGTTCCTTAAATGAGATTCAGCGCACTCAGCACCACATCAATCAGCTTAATACCGATAAACGGCAAAACGATCCCACCCAAGCCGTAAATCAACAGATTGCGGCGCAACAACAATGCAGCGCCTATGGCTCGGTAGGTGACACCTTTGAGCGCTAAAGGAATCAAAAACACGATGATCAGTGCATTGAAAATCACTGCTGACATGATGGCCGATGATGGGCTGGTCAAATGCATGATGTCTAAGGCTTTCAGTTGTGGATACGTACCCACAAACGCGGCTGGGATGATAGCGAAATACTTTGCGATATCGTTGGCAATCGAAAACGTGGTCAAGGAGCCGCGTGTCATGAGCATTTGTTTGCCGATTTCGACGATTTCTAGCAACTTGGTAGGATTGGAATCGAGGTCGACCATATTGCCGGCTTCTTTGGCTGCTTGGGTGCCGGAATTCATGGCGACTGCTACATCGGCTTGCGCCAGCGCTGGGGCATCGTTGGTGCCGTCTCCCGTCATGGCGACCAATCGTCCGTCTGATTGATAACTGCGAATGAGCTTCAACTTATCCTCCGGCGTCGCCTCGGCCAGAAAATCATCCACACCAGCTTCGGCGGCAATCGCTGCGGCAGTGAGTTTGTTGTCGCCAGTAATCATCACCGTTTTGATGCCCATGCGACGCAATTCGGCAAAGCGTTCTTTGATGCCACCTTTGACGATATCTTTCAATTCCACCACGCCCATCACGCGGCCATCATCGACTACCACCAATGGCGTGCTACCGCGTCGTGCGACATCCGCTACTGTACGTGCGACTTCAGCTGGATAAGGTTGGCCCAACGATTCAGCATATTGTTTGAGTGCCTCTGCCGCGCCTTTACGGATCGCACGTTGGCCGATATCAATACCACTCATGCGGGTTTGCGCTGTGAATTGGATGAAGTTGGCATCCAGCGTTGCCATTTCACGGGCACGAATATTGAAGCGTTGTTTAGCCAGAACCACAATGCTACGTCCTTCTGGTGTTTCATCTGCCAGAGATGCCAGTTGTGCGGCGTTCGCCAATTGTTCTTCAGTGACGCCAGGTGCGGGGATAAAAGTGGAGGCTTGTCGATTGCCCAGTGTGATGGTGCCAGTTTTGTCGAGTAACAATACATCGACGTCACCAGCAGCTTCGACCGCACGACCTGAAGTGGCGATCACATTCGCTTGCATCATGCGACTCATACCAGCCACACCGATGGCCGACAGCAAACCGCCGATGGTGGTTGGAATCAAACACACCAGCAAAGCAATCAACACCGTGATCGTAATGGGCGTACCTGCTTTGGCTGCCTCAACCGAATATAACGAGAAGGGTAACAAGGTGACGGTGACAACCAAAAAGATGATGGTCAGCGCGACCAGCAAAATCGTCAGCGCAATTTCATTCGGCGTTTTTTGCCGCTTGGCGCCTTCCACCATGGCAATCATGCGATCGATAAAGGCCTCGCCTGGGTTGACGGATATTTTCACCACCAACCAATCAGACAGCACACGCGTGCCACCAGTCACTGCTGAAAAATCCCCGCCAGATTCACGGATGACGGGGGCCGATTCGCCGGTGATGGCGCTTTCATCTACGGAAGCCACGCCTTCGACGACTTCACCATCGGCTGGAATCACATCGCCTGCTTCGACCAACACTACCATGCCTTTGCGTAAATCTGCCGTTTGGCATAACAACCATGGCGCATTGCGTTTGGGTGCGTTGAGTTTTTTGGCAAAAATGCTTTGTTTTAAACCACGCAATGATGCAGCCTGCGCTTTGCTGCGACCTTCCGCCAGGCTTTCGGCGAAGTTGGCAAACAAGACGGTAAACCACAGCCAGATTGCCGTCGCCAGAATGAATCCCGATGGCGCTTCGCCCTTTCCGGTGATGGATTGAATGTATAGAAGGCTGGTGATCATACTTCCCACATACACCACAAACATGACCGGGCTGCGCCATTGGACGCGTGGATGCAGTTTTTTGAAGGCGTCAATGATGGCTGGGCCGATCAATGTGGGGTCGAGCAGCGTCAGGTTTTTGCGTGATGTGCTTGTTGAGTTTGTTGAGCTTGAGAGTGACATTTCTGCTCCTAAATTATTTAAACAACTGCAAATGTTCAACAACTGGTCCCAGCGCTAGTGCTGGCACGTAATTCAACACGCCGACCAACACTACGACACCAACCAGCAAACCAATGAACATCAAGCCATGCGTTGGCATCGTGCCAGCTGTGACGCTTAGGCGTTTTTTGGCTGCTAGAGAACCTGCTACGGCAAGAATGGGAACGATCATGGCAAAGCGGCCAAACCACATCGCAATCAACAGCATGATGTTGTAAAAAGGTGTGTTAGCAGACAAACCAGCGAAAGCGCTACCGTTGTTGTTGGCAGCTGAGCTGAAGGCATACAGGATTTCAGAAAAACCGTGTGCGCCAGGATTGGCAATGCCTGCTTTGCCTGGTTCTACCATCACCGCAATTGCTGTGCCAGCTAACACCAGAATTGGCGTCACCAAAATAGCTATCGAGGTCATTTTCATTTCATACGCTTGGATTTTTTTGCCCAGATATTCTGGCGTGCGGCCTATCATCAACCCGGCAATAAACACGGCTAGGATGGCAAAAATCAGCATGCCGTATAAACCAGAGCCGACGCCACCAAACACGACTTCGCCAAACTGAATTAATACCAATGGCACCATCCCGCCTAGTGGCATAAAGGAATCATGCATCGCATTCACCGCTCCACAAGAGGCAGCAGTAGTGATGGCTGCAAACAAAGCCGATGCGTTAATACCAAAGCGTGTTTCTTTGCCTTCCATATTGCCGCCAGATTGCAATGCGCTGGTGGTTTGATCAACGCCAAGTGCTTGCAAAGCTGGGTGTGATTGTTGTTCAGCGATGAGCACTACGGTGGTCATGACGACAAAGATCATCGTCATCGCAGCCAACACTGCCCAGCCTTGACGCATATCTCCCACCATGCGGCCAAAGGCGAAACACAATCCAGCTGGAATCAAAAAGATAGAGAGCATTTGAAAGAAGTTGGTTAGCGGCGTCGGATTTTCATACGGATGGGCTGAATTGGCATTGAAAAAACCACCGCCATTTGTACCCAACATCTTGATCGCTTCTTGTGAAGCAACCGGGCCCATGGCGATGGTTTGTGTTTTGGCGACCAAGGTTTCCATGACTGGATTGCCCTTTGCATCTTTCAATGGTTGACCATCAGCCCCATTTTTTGCTTGCGTGTAAGTGATTGGATCCAACAAGGTGACTTCCTTGTAAGAAGCAAAGTTTTGAATCACGCCTTGACTCATCAAAAACACGGCAAAAATTGCTGATAACGGCAGCAACACATACAGCGTTGAACGCGTGATATCGACCCAAAAATTACCGATCGATTGCGATGAGCGCGCACTAAAACCACGGATCAAAGCAAACGCCACCGCCATGCCAGTTGCTGCTGAAAAGAAATTCTGTCCAGTCAACGCCAGCATTTGCGTCAAATAACTCATCGTCGATTCACCGCTATAACCCTGCCAGTTGGTATTGCTGACAAAACTCACCGCTGTATTGAAAGCAGAATCAGGGCTGATATTGGCAAATGCTTGCGGATTGAGTGGCAGCCAGATTTGCAGGCGTTGTATTGCATAAACAAACACGGCGCCTAGCGCATTAAAAATCAGCAAAGAAATGGCATAGGTTTTCCAGTTCATGCCCGATGTGCTGGGAGTATCGGAGTTATTGGAAATACCTGCCATGCGATAAAGCAAGTTTTCTAGTTTGCCTAACCATCCCAAACCACGTATCGGTGTTGCTTCACCGATTTTTGCTAGATAAATCCCAATTGGATAAGCCAGCGTTAATAGCACAATCAAGAATGCCGCAAAGAGAAGGAGTGATTGTGTCGTCATTTGTGTTGTCATGTTATAAGTCCTCCGCTTTTAACAATGCCACGGTTAAATACACCAATAAGCAAAGCGCAATGAGTCCGCCTATTACATAGAATGGGTTCATTTTGCCTCTCCTAGTTTTGTGCAGCCTATCGTGAGGGCATAGATCAATATGGCAAATGCCACGATTGCGCCGCTATACAAAATATCCATCATCATTCATCTCCTTTTAAGCTTTTAAGCATGGTTTTGATGAATGAAGAATAGCGAAAACGATGTAAAAATTTTGTAAAGACTTGGTTGCGCGGTGTAAATGAAATGTAAAAATTAATGGTGTTTGACAATCCAATTAATTCTGTAATGAATCGCATTTACCTGATTGACCTTTTCTAAGCTAATATGAGCGCCATTACACGTTTACCCACCTCATTCAGCTATGACGAATACCACTCATTTCGGTTATGAAACCGTTCCAGAAGACCAGAAAGTACACAAAGTAGCGCAAGTTTTTCATTCGGTTGCCGCAAAATACGACGTCATGAATGACTTGATGTCGTTAGGGTTACATCGTGCTTGGAAGGCTTTTACGATTGCCAAAGCGGCTGTGCGGCCTGGCTTCAAAGTCTTGGATATCGCGGGTGGAACGGGGGATTTGACCAAAGCGTTTGCCAAGCAAGCCGGGCCATTTGGTCAGGTTTGGTTGACGGATATTAATGAATCCATGTTGCGTGTCGGGCGTGATCGCCTATTGAATAACGGTTTGTTGAACCCCACATTGTTGTGCGATGCAGAAAAGTTGCCGTTTCCTGATGATTATTTTGATCGTGTGAGCCTTGCATTTGGTTTGCGCAACATGACGCATAAGGAAGTTGCTTTGCAGGAAATTCAACGCGTATTAAAACCAGGTGGTAAGTTGTTGGTATTGGAGTTTTCTAAGATTTGGGAACCTTTGAAGAAGCCTTATGATGTGTATTCGTTTTCAGTATTGCCGTTTTTAGGTCAGCGTATCGCGGGTGATGCGGATAGTTATCGTTATTTAGCGGAATCGATTCGCATGCATCCAGATCAAGAAACTTTGAAAAAGATGATGCAAGACGCGGGATTGGCTCGTGTTGATTATTTTAATTTGACGGCGGGTGTGGCCGCATTACATGTAGGAATTAAATTATGAAGAAGTCATTAATTGTCTTATTGCTTGCAGTCAGTTCCCTATCCATGGTGGTGTCTGAAGTTCAGGCGAAACGTATGGGTGGTGGAGGTTCGATTGGACGCCAATCACAGCACGTCAATCGTCCGATGCCAGCGCAGTCGCACAACAACGCTTATCAATCTGCCGCACAAAAACCTGCTGTGCCTGCAACACCTGCCGCAACACCACCAAAACCAGCGAGTCCATGGAAAGGCATTTTGGGCGGTGCTTTGCTTGGTTTGGGTGCTGGAGCATTGTTGTCGCATTTAGGTTTGGGTGGTGCGCTAGGCGGTATGTTGGGCTCAATCTTGATGATCGCTTTGTTGGCGATGGCTGCGATGTTTATTTACCGTATGTTTGCGCGTAAGAATGATAGCTCTTCAGTGCAATCCGCTTATTCCGGTCTTGGGGTTGGTGCGGCAGCAGGTACTGGTGGATATCCGCCAAATTATGGATCAGCTTATCCATCGAATGATGTGAATAATTCAACGAATAACTCAACGACTAGTTCGTCAAGCAGTTTGTTCGATACAAGAGCTATGTCATCTGGTTCAGCTGGCTCCACTACGCCAGAAATTGGTTCTCGCATTGGTGTTGATGCTAATCAGCCGACTATTTTGCAAGCAACGCCGTTTGGTAGTGTCGCCGGATCATCGGATAATCAGGCTAGGTGGGGTGTGCCGGCTGATTTTGATGAGGCGACTTTTTTGCGTCACGCCAAAACCTATTTCATCCGTTTGCAAGCAGCGTGGGATAAAGCAGATATTGTGGATATTCGCGAATTTACAACTACCGAAATGTATGCTGAATTGAAGTTGCAATTGCAAGAGCGTGGTACAACGCCCAATGTAACGGACGTCATCTCCATTAATGCTGAGCTGCTGGGAATCGAAACCATCGGTAATGAATATTTAGCCAGTGTGAAATTTAGCGGCATGATTAAGGAGTCCTCAACCGCACCAGCAGAGAATTTTGCTGAAATTTGGAATATGTCCAAACCAGTTAATGGCGGCAGTGGTTGGGTGTTGGCTGGGATTCAACAACTTTCTTGAATTCGGTATGTGAGTTTTAACGTTGCATAAGTTAACCGTCCGTAAAATATACGGGCGGTTTTTTTTGGCTTGTAGTTTAGCTTGTAGTTTAGATTGACTACTCAATATAAAAGATCACCATGTTGTCATCTCTTTTGTCATCTCTTTTGCTATCTCCTTCATTTGCTGTCATCAATCATTTACTCGCCAGTGAAGCCTGGGCCAGAGACAAGCTAAAAGCGCACGCTGGGAAGGTGGCGTGCATTGACGGTGGTTTGTTTAGTTTGAAAGCCAAAGTCACGCCGGATGGTTTGTTGGAATCCAATAATGTAACTACGGCTGATGCCAATGTCACTATTAAATTTGCTTGGTCCGATTTGCCATTGATGGCACAAAACCGTGAGCGCGCATTTTCTTACGTCAAAATCGAAGGTGATGCCGATTTTGCCAATACGATTTCGCAACTTAGCAATTCTTTGCGTTGGGAAGCTGAGCATGATCTGGCGCGTTGGATTGGTGATGTCGCCGCTGTGCGTGTGGTATCGCATGCCAAAAGTGCTTGGCAAGCTGGCCGTGTCCAGCAGCAGAAATTGACTGAAAACGTTGCGGAATATTTCCTGGAGGAAAATCCCATGTTGGTGCGATTGCAAGCAATGAGCGATGTCGCCAGTGAAATTACGCGCACACGTGATGATGTGGAACGCTTGATTAAGCGTATAGAAAAATTAGAGAAGTTATAAAAATTTAAAGGATGTCGTTAGATGTTGTTGAAATTTTTGCGTTTGCTAAAAATTGTACGGATTGCGATTCATTATGGTTTGGATGAGATTGCGATTTCCAGTTTGCGTGCTCCACGTATTGCCAAATTCATTGATGTCACTATCTTTTGGCGTGATATTTCGGCACCGCGTGGTGAGCGTTTGCGGCGTGCTTTGGAAGAATTGGGGCCGATTTTTGTCAAATTTGGTCAAGTATTATCAACGCGGCGTGATTTGCTGCCGACGGATATTGCCAATGAATTAGCCAAGTTGCAGGATCGCGTCCCATCGTTTGATCCTGATGTGGCGATTGCCCAAATCACCAAATCGCTGGGTGCGCATCCTGATGCCTTGTTTTCACATTTTGAGCGCATGCCTGTCGCTTCTGCTTCGATTGCTCAAGTGCATTTGGCAACGCTGAAAAATGGTCGTCAAGTTGCGGTCAAGGTGTTGCGTCCTGGTATGAAAGATACAATCGATAAAGATTTGGCCTTGATGGACGTAGCCGCGACTTACATAGAAAAATTGTGGGAGGATGGCAAACGCCTCAAACCCAAAGAAGTAGTTGCAGAGTTTGATAAATATTTGCACGATGAGCTGGATTTGATGCGCGAGGCTGCCAATGCCAGCCAATTGCGGCGCAATTTTGCCAATAGTAACTTACTGTTAGTGCCAGAAATGATGTGGGATTATTGCTCCAGCAGTGTGATTGTGATGGAGCGGATGCAAGGTATTCCGGTTTCTAATACTCAAGCATTATTAGACGCAGGTGTTGATTTAAAGAAACTAGCTTCTGATGGCGTAGAAATATTTTTTACCCAAGTATTCCGAGACGGCTTCTTTCATGCCGACATGCATCCAGGCAATATTTTGGTATCCACCGATCCGGCTACATTTGGACGTTACATCGCATTGGATTTTGGCATTGTCGGAACGCTGACCGATTTTGATAAAAATTATTTGTCCCAAAACTTTTTGGCTTTCTTTCAACGTGATTACAAACGTGTGGCAGAAGCACATATTGAATCTGGTTGGGCACCAAAAGAAACCCGTGTCGATGAACTCGAATCCGCAGTGCGTGCTTGTTGCGAACCGATTTTTGATCGTTCTTTGAAAGACATTTCCTTCGGCCAGGTTTTGTTGCGCTTGTTCCAAACCTCACGCCGTTTCAATGTGGAAGTGCAGCCGCAATTGGTATTGTTGCAAAAAACCTTGCTGAATATTGAGGGTTTAGGACGCCAACTCGATCCGGATTTAGATTTGTGGAAAACTGCCAAACCTTATTTAGAAAACTGGATGGCAGAACAAGTTGGTTGGCGTGGTTTGATCGATCAATTGAAGGTGGAAGCGCCGCGTTTTAACCATATTTTTCCGCAACTGCCACGTTTATTGCATCAAGCATTAAGCCGGGTCGAACCACCGCAGCCAGTGGATTTGCGTTTCGTACAAGATTTGCTGGCAGAGCAAAAGCGCACCAATCGTTTGTTAAGCATTTTGATGTATTTTGGTGGCGGAATGCTCTTTGGAATTTTGCTGGCGCAGATTTTGTTGTACTGATTTTGCCTCTTTCGTCTTACGTTGCGATTCAGTTTATAATTTCGGGTTACTTTTAATCTCAATCATTAATATAAATACAAGCGGAGTTTCTCATGCCGATTTACGCTTACCGTTGTGAAGCGTGTGGTTTTACCAAGGATGTGTTGCAAAAAGTATCTGATCCAGTATTAACTGAGTGCGTATCTTGTGGAAAACCCACCTTTAAAAAACAAGTCACGGCTGCAGGTTTTCAGTTGAAAGGTTCTGGTTGGTATGTGACGGATTTTCGTGGTGGTGACAAAGGGGGGGCGCCTGCGACTGGTGCTGCACCAGCCTCATCGCCCACTGATAATTCTGCTGCATCAACCAACTCGGCAACTTAAAACCACTTAAAACCTTGTTGAGTTGATGTCATTTCTTAACCCAGCTGCTCAAGCCCAACCCCAACCCCCAAAAAATAAAGAGAACAATGCGTAAATATTTCATTACGGGTTTATTAATTCTGGTGCCTTTGGTGATTACGCTATGGGTACTGTATTTCTTTATTGGTACTTTGGATCAAACTTTGCTTTTGCTGCCACAACACTGGCGGCCTGAGTCCTTGATCGGTTTTTATATCCCTGGTCTGGGTGTTATTTTGACGCTGTTGATCATTTTTCTGACCGGATTATTGACGCAGAATTTCATCGGCAATTATGTGGTGCGTGCGTGGGAGTCATTGTTGCAGCGCATTCCTATCGTGAATTCTTTGTATTCCAGCATTAAACAAATTTCGGATACCTTATTCTCTTCGTCCGGCAATGCTTTTCGCCAAGCGGTGCTGATTCAATATCCCCGGGAAGGGAGTTGGACGATAGGATTTTTAACCGGCGTGCCTGGTGGGGATGTGAAAAATCATTTGCCTGGAGATTATGTCAGTTTGTACGTTCCGACGACGCCTAATCCAACTTCTGGCTTTTTTTTGATGATGCCGCGGCAGGATGTGATTGAACTGGATATGAGCGTGGATGTCGCTTTGAAATACATCGTTTCCATGGGTGTGGTCACGCCACCGGCTAATCAGGTGGTCAAACCCACGTCATCAATTTTAAATATATAAATTCACTATATAACTACATCAAACTGGTAAAAAATATGTCTATGCGAACTCATTATTGTGGTCTTACAACCGAAGCTCATTTGGGCATGACGGTCAGCTTGTGTGGCTGGGTACATCGTCGGCGCGACCATGGCGGCGTTATTTTCATCGACTTGCGTGACCGCGAAGGTTTGGTGCAAATCGTGTGTAATCCAGAACAAGCAGCAGTTTTTAAGGCTGCTGAAGCTGTACGTAATGAATTTTGCTTAAAAGTCACTGGCGTGGTGTCGAATCGTCTGGAAGGGACGATGAATCCTAATTTGGCTTCTGGCAAGATTGAAGTGATCTGTAACCAATTGGAAGTCTTGAATGCATCCATTACGCCACCGTTCCAATTGGATGATGACAATTTGTCGGAAACTACCCGTTTGACGCACCGCGTGCTGGATTTGCGCCGTACGCAGATGCAAAATAATTTGCGCCTGCGCTACAAGGTCAGCATGGAAATACGCAAATTCTTGGATACCCAAGGTTTCATTGATATTGAAACACCGATGTTGACCAAATCCACACCGGAAGGTGCGCGGGATTATTTGGTGCCATCGCGTGTGAATGCAGGGCATTTCTTTGCTTTGCCACAATCGCCACAATTGTTTAAACAATTATTGATGGTGGCGAATTTTGATCGTTACTATCAAATCACCAAATGCTTCCGTGATGAAGATTTGCGTGCTGATCGCCAACCAGAGTTCACCCAAATCGATTGCGAAACTTCCTTTATGTCAGAACAGGAAATTCGTGATTTGTTTGAAGAAATGATTCGTTTGGTGTTCAAAAATACTTTGCAAGTCGATTTGCCGAATCCATTTCCTGTCATGGATTATGCCGTTGCGATGGGATCGTATGGTTCAGACAAACCTGATATGCGCGTCAATTTGATTTTTACTGATTTGACCACAGTGATGCAAGACGTGGATTTCAAGGTCTTTGCTGATGCAGCCAAATTGGAAAATGGCCGTGTGGTTGGTTTGCGCGTCCCAGGTGGTGCGGCGATGCCACGTTCTGAGATTGATGCGTATACCCAATTTGTGGCGATTTATGGCGCTAAGGGATTGGCCTATATCAAAGTCAATCAGAAATCCGCAGGTCGCGATGGCTTGCAATCACCGATCGTTAAAAACTTGCATGATGCGGCGTTGGCGCAAATTCTTGAGCAAACCGGTGCACAGGATGGTGATTTGATTTTCTTTGGTGCGGATAAGGCCAAAGTTGTGAATGATGCGATTGGTGCTCTACGCGTCAAAATTGGTCATAGTGATTTTGGTAAAAAACAAGGTTTGTTCGACGACAGTTGGAAGCCATTGTGGGTGGTGGATTTCCCCATGTTTGAATTTGACGAAGATGGCCAACGTTGGAACGCGACCCATCATCCATTTAC
>CAZMPS010000006.1:292-8280 GCA_964568305.1 uncultured Burkholderiaceae bacterium | reverse complement strand
GAAGACATGCTGGAAACTGACCCAGGTAAATGCATCGCCAAAGCGTATGACATGGTGTTGAATGGTTGGGAATTGGGTGGTGGTTCGATCCGTATCCATCGCGCTGATGTGCAAAGCAAAGTATTCAGTGCGCTTAAAATTGGTAAAGAAGAGGCACAAAGCAAGTTTGGTTTCTTGCTGGATGCTTTGCAATATGGCGCGCCACCACATGGTGGTTTAGCGTTTGGTTTGGATCGTTTGGTGACGATGATGACGGGCTCAGAATCGATACGCGATGTTATCGCGTTCCCTAAAACCCAGCGCGCGCAATGCTTGTTAACTCAAGCTCCTTCTGCTGTAGACGAAAAGCAATTAAGAGAATTGCACATCCGTTTACGTAATGTGGAAGCAATATAGAAACGGGGTGAAATTGCGTATGGGCACACCTAGTGGGTGCCCAAATACAAAATACAAAATACAGATAGCCAAAATTCTGAATGATGAATGACTCAGCTCTATAAAATTCCACAATCTGTTCTCGTGGTCATTCATACGAGAGAACTGGATGTCTTGCTGATTGAGCGAGCAGACCGAGCGGGATTTTGGCAGTCGGTGACAGGTTCCAAAGATACGCTGGATGAATTGCCCAGCGAGACTGCTAAGCGAGAAGTAGCCGAAGAAACCGGTATTCAAATCAATGAAATGAATGACGGCACATTGACTTTGCGCGACTGGCATTACACCAATACCTACGAAATTTATCCCACCTGGCGCCATCGTTACGCTCCCGGCGTGACACACAATATCGAGCATGTTTTTAGCTTGCAGGTAGCATCCACCAACATTTCCATCACATTATCCCCACGTGAACACGTGCAGTTTGCCTGGTTGCCTTATCAGGAAGCAGCCAAGCGATGCTTTTCTGCATCGAATGCAGAAGCGATTTTGCGTTTACCTGATTTTGTACAACGGTAACTAGTAAACGTATTCGGCATGAGCATACATACATTGCATACCGTCAATTTCACTGCTGAAAATACGATTGAACTGTTGCATTGTGGGTCAGAATTTTTCCCTGCCTTGTTGTGCCAGATCAATGCCGCCTGTACGGAGATTTATCTAGAAACGTATATTTTTTCTGGTGATGAAACTGCCAATATCATCAAAGAGGGTTTAATTCGGGCAGCGGCGCGTGGCGTGATGGTGAATGTGATGATCGACTGGCATGGTACGGGGCGGTTGCAAGTTGGTGTATTAAGCAAAGCGTTTCAGCAGGCGGGTGTGAATTGTCGTGCTTTTAATCCTTGGTTTCGCCGTGGGGTGGTGCGCTCACATAGAAAGATTTGTGTAGTGGATAAAAGAGTGGCGTTTGTTGGTGGCATTAACATCACGGATGATTGGCGTTGTGATTTTGATCCTGAGTTGACTTTGCCTGCGCCGCGTTGGGATTTTTCGGTTCAGATAAACGGGCCTTTGGTTGCCAATGTTCATCAAGAAGTGCGAGTGCAATGGGCAAGGTTAGGCAAATTAGATTTGCGCTCACGTTTTGATTTATACCGAAAAATGCGCGCCAATCACGATACCGTAACTGGTGCGTCTGCTTTGGCTGGTTTGGTAGTACGTGACAATTTGCGTAATCGCACCACCATACAAAATGCTTATTTGCGTGCGATGCATCATGCGAAAAAAAGCATCTTGCTCGCTAATCCTTATTTCGCACCAAACTGGAAATTAAGAAATGCGTTGGTGGTGGCTGCGGCACGCGGTGTCGATGTCACGTTGTTGATCGGTGTTGGACAATTTGGGCTACAGGACGCAGTGACACACGCGTTTTATCCCGGCTTGCTGAAAAGCGGCGTCAAGTTGGTCGAGTATCGTAAAACCCAATTGCATGCCAAAGTGGCAGTGGTGGATGATGAATGGGCGACAGTGGGATCAAGCAACTATGACGGCTTGAGTTTGTTCATTAATCAGGAGGCTAATATTGTGATTCAGGATGCTGATTTTTCACAAACTTTGCGTTTACGCATGCAACAAGGTATTGCTGATGGCGTCCAGGTGAGATTAGAGGATTACGCCAGGATTCCACGTTATAAACGAATGTGGTATGGCATGGTGTATGTTGTTTACCGTAGTGTGATGTGGGTGGTGACGTTGGGGCATTATGTGTAACAGAGATTGTCGATTAGCCTCAATTTCTCCCGTCGAAAAGCGTTGGATCTTCAGTGGATGTGTTGTTGATGATATATTTACAATTAGTGTAAAATAAACAACATCAATTAACTAAAACATTATCCACTCATCAGGCCATATTATGATCGTTACACACGTCCAATCTCCCTACCCATTTTATTGCAAAAAAGACAATAAATTTTTTGACGAGGACTCGGCATTAGCCACTCGTATGAAGGAGGGATGTTGTACTGAAGCAGATGAAAGGAGAATAGACGCTCTTGTCGCATCGCAAGATAACGACGATACATTTTTGGGGAATTCCACATTACAACGTACATTACTCGAAGGGGTATTAGAAGGGACTATTACCGATCAGGGGGTTTGGGACAAATTAAAGGATTGCACTGTTTGCCTCACAGAAGAGGATCGAAGTGATTTAATGCGCAGCGGAGCAAACGTTATTACAGGTCTTTCGCCTGAACAATGTGCCGACATAGGATTTGTTTTGCGGTTCTTCAATATTGACCAACAATTAGAGTTGTGTTCTTTGAATCCTGACTTGTTCGCTGCGTTTTCAGAACAAGATCAACGATCAATTGCAGACGCAATTAGAAGCGACAGATTTTGCGATCGTCCAGACGTACTCCGCGCCGTCGCTCAGAACCTGAGAATTTTTACCAATCCAGAAGCACAACAATCGATGGCACGGGCAATTAATTGTGGCGCATTTGGTACTGACCCAGCCGTGCTTGAGAGAGTCGCACAGAATCTGACAGTTTTTACCAATCCAGACGCGCAAAAAACGATTGCATTGGCAATTAGAGATGGTGAATTGGGTAATGATCCTGCTGTGCTTGATGCAATCGTCAAAAATCTGATGATTTTTACCGATCAATACGCGCAGAAATCAATTGCATGTGCGATTGCTCAAGGTAATTTGGGCAATGATTCTGTTGTGCTTCGGGCCGCTGCTCACAATCTGGGGGAATTTGCACAGCAAACGATTGAATTAGTTATTCTTCATGGCAATTTTGGTAGCGATCTTGCTGCGCTCCAAAGAGTCCTTCGGGATTCAAATACTGTTCCTGATCCAGTTGTGCAAAGATCGATTGCATGGGCCATTTGTTACGGTAAATTCGCTATTGATTCGGCTGCGCTTCGGGAAGTCGCCCAAAATCTGATGATTTTTACCGATAAAAACGCGCAAAAAGATATTGCAACGGCAATTATGTTGCGCAAATTTAATCCTGATTCGATTGCGCTTGGTGCGGTCGTACAGAATCTGGCAATTTTTACCGATCTAGATGCGCGAAAAATGATTGTAGCGGCAATTAGAGATGGCGAATTGGGTAATGATCCTGTTGTGCTTCGGGCCGCTGCTCAAAATCTGGGGGGAATTGCGGGACAAACGAGTGAATTAGTCATTCTTCATGGTAATTTTGGTAGCGATCTTGCTGCGCTCCAAAAAGTTCTTCGGGATTAAAATAATATTCCTGATCCAGTTGTGCAAAGATCGATTGCATGGGCAATTTGTTACGGTAAATTTGCTACTGAGTCGGCTGCACTTCGGGAAGTCGCCCAAAATCTGATGATTTTTACCGATAAAAATGCGCAAAAATATATTGCAACGGCAATTATGGAGCGTAGATTTAGTACTGATTTGGCTGTGCTTGGTGCAGTCGTACAGAATCTGGCAATTTTTACCGATCTAGACGCGCAAATATGGATTGCAAAAGCAATGAATAACGGCGTATTTGGTACTGATCCAGCCGTACTCCAGGCAGTCGCACAGAATTTGGCAATTTTTATCGATCCAATCGCGCAAATGTGGATTGCAAAAGCAATAAGTAACGGCGTATTTGGTACTGATCCAACCGTACTCCAGACAGTCGCACAGAATCTGACAATTTTTACCGATCCAATCGCGCGAATGTCGGTTGTAGAAGCAATTGGTAACGGCGTATTTGGTACTGATCCAGCCGTACTTGACAGCGTCGCTCAAAAGTTGGTTGATTTGGAAAAATAGCTCCTCTTCTCACCACGTAATTGATCATGCAAAAAACATGCGTGATATAGGTAGATAAAATTAGTCGTTACCGTTTACTATTCCTGTTGATGTTAGGAGTGCTATTTTGTATTGATATTGACATTGATATTGTATAAGGGAAAAATCATGCGTGAATACCGGGCGCCGTTACGTGATATGCAATTTGTACTTCATGAAGTGTTGCAGGTTGAGAAAGAGCTGCAACAACTCCCCAAACATGCAGAAACTGATGCCGATATCATCAATCAAGTACTGGAAGAGGGCGGTAAATTTGCTGCTTCTGTCATTGCGCCCTTAAATTATTCCGGCGATAGGGAGGGATGCCATTTTGATCCTGCTTCACACGCCGTCACCACGCCGCAGGGTTTTAAGGCTGCGTATCAGCAATATATACAAGCTGGCTGGCCTGCCTTGTCTTGTGCGCAGGAATACGGCGGGCAAGATTTGCCCGTCGTCGTGAATACTTTATTCTATGAAATGCTGAATGCCGCCAATCAAGCATGGACCATGTATCCCGGTTTGTCGCATGGCGCGTACGAATGCTTATTGGCGCATGGCACCGAGCAGCAAAAAAATCTGTATTTGCCGCAATTGGTTTCTGGTGCCTGGACGGGCACCATGTGTTTGACCGAAGCGCATTGTGGTACTGACCTCGGATTGTTGCGCACCAAAGCGATACCGCAAGCGGATGAATCGTACAAAATTACCGGTAGCAAGATTTTTATCTCCGCTGGCGAGCACGATATGGCGGCTAATATTGTTCATTTGGTATTGGCACGTTTGCCTGATGCGCCGGCAGGATCGAAGGGAATTTCCTTATTTTTGGTGCCTAAATTTTTGCCCAATGCCGATGCCAGTTTAGGCGCACGTAATGGGATTACGTGTGGTGCGATCGAAGAAAAAATGGGCATCCACGGCAATGCCACTTGCCAAATGCATCTGGATGGTGCGACGGGTTGGCTGATAGGCGAGCCGCACAAAGGCTTGAATGCCATGTTTGTCTTTATGAACGCTGCGCGTTTGGGTGTCGGGATGCAGTCTTTAGGTTTGACCGAAGTCGCCTACCAAAATGCCTTGCATTACGCCAAAGAGCGCTTGCAAATGCGCAGCCTGAGCGGCGTCAAAGCGCCAGAGCACGCAGCGGATCCCATCATCGTTCATCCTGATATCCGCCGCATGTTGTTGACTGCTAAAGCGTATGCAGAAGGTGGGCGGGCGTTTGCGGCTTATCTTGCTTTGCAAATCGATAAAGAGCTGCATCATCCTGATGTCAAAGTGCGCCAAATAGCTGCGGATCAAGTGGCGTTGTTGACGCCGATTGCCAAGGCTTTTATGACTGATAACGGTTGGCTGGCAACGTCGGATTGTCTGCAAGTACTAGGTGGCCATGGTTATATTTGTGAATCAGGTATGGAGCAATATGTGCGCGATGCCCGTATCAATATGATTTATGAAGGCACCAATGGCATTCAAGCGCTGGATTTGTTGGGCCGTAAAGTATTGCAGGATCAAGGCGCAAAATTACGTCAATTCGGTGCGCAGATTCAAGCTTTTATTGAAACGCATGGCTTGGATGAAAGTATGGATGAATTCATCACACCATTGGCTGATTTGGCAGTAAAAGTGAATAAGCTGACGCTGGAAATCGCCATGAAAGCGCAGCAAAATCCCGATGAAGTCGGTGCCGCTGCAACAGCATATTTGCGCGTGCTGGGGCATTTGGTCTACGCGTATTTCTTTGCGCAAATGGCTAAGGTGGCTTTGGCTGAGGTGGAGAAGCAGGAACATGTCGATCCTTTTTACCGATCAAAACTTAGCACAGCCCGTTTTTATTTTGCCCGTTTGTTACCAGAAACAGCGACGTTGATACGTCAGGCGCGCTCTGGTGCGGCGAATTTAATGACGTTGGATGTGGAGTTGTTTTAAAAAATAAAGGATAAACACATGCCCAATTTCATGGTCAAAAAAGTAGCAGTCCTAGGCGCTGGTGTGATGGGTGCGCAGATCGCGGCGCATTGCGTCAATGCGCGCGTGCCAGTTGTATTGTTTGATTTGCCCGCACCTGCTGATGCAAAACCCAAAAACGGTATCGTATTACGTGCCATAGACAACCTGAAAAAAATGAATCCCGCCCCCCTAGGCAATCCAGCGCATGCGGCTTGCATTACGGCGGCGAATTATGAGGATGACCTTGCTTTATTGAGCGAGTGCGACTTGATCATTGAAGCGGTGGCTGAGCGTATGGATATCAAGCATGCTTTGTATCAAAAAGTTGCACCGTATATTGCTGAACAGGCGATTTTTGCTTCAAACACTTCTGGTTTATCCATCACACAATTGTCTGAAGGGTTGGCGCTTGCCGAGCATGCTTCGCTGAAGGAGCGTTTTTGTGGTGTGCATTTTTTTAATCCACCGCGTTACATGCATTTGGTGGAATTGATCCCCACCAGCGCTACTCGTCCAGAAATTCTCGACCAGTTAGAAAGTTTTCTCACCACCACCTTGGGCAAAGGCGTAGTACGTGCCAAAGATACGCCTAATTTTATTGCCAATCGTGTGGGAATTTTTGGCATGTTATCGACGATTTATCAGGCGGAAAAGTTTGGTCTGTCGTGTGATGTGGTTGACGATTTGACTGGTGCCAAGTTGGGGCGCGCCAAGTCGGGGACTTTCCGTACTGCCGATGTGGTGGGTTTGGACACCATGGCGCATGTGATTAAAACCATGCAGGATAAATTGCCGAACGATCCATTTGCTGCTGTGTATCGAACGCCAGCTGTTTTGGCGCAATTGGTAGCCAAGGGAGCCTTGGGGCAAAAAACGGGTGCCGGTTATTACAAAAAAGTGGGCAAGGAAATTTTGCGTTTGGATGTGACTAAGGGCGAGTACGTCAGTGCTGGTGCTACTGCTGATGACTTCATCAAACGCGTATTGAAAGAAAAAGACCTCGTCAAGCGCATGCAGGTTTTGCGTGATGCCAAGCATCCGCAAGCGCAGTTTTTGTGGGCGATTTTTCGCGACATATTTCATTACATCGCCATCCATTTGCACGAGATTGCGGATAACGCGCGTGACGTTGATTTTGCGATGCGCTGGGGATTTGGCTGGCAGCTTGGGCCATTTGAGATATGGCAGGCTAGCGGTTGGCAGCAAGTTGCAAGCTGGGTTCAACAGGATATTGATGCTGGCAAAGCGCTGTGTAATACGTCGTTACCGGCTTGGGTATCGCAAGGCGCAGCGCATGAGGCTGGCGTGCATACAGCGCTGGGTTCGTATTCTGCGCTGGACAATCGTTATATCCCACGCGCGGCGTTGCCGTTTTATCAGCGTCAGGTTTTCCGTGCACCTTTATTGGGTGAGGGCGCAAGTAATGGCAAAACTGCGGGAAGCACGGTGTTGGAAGATGCTTCCATCCGTCTCTGGCATCAGAATGATGGCATTTTGATTGCCTCGTTCAAAACCAAAATGCACGTGATTGATCGTGGGGTGATTGCTGGTTTAAGCCATGCTATTGCATTGGCGGAGCAGGAATACCAAGGATTAGTGCTATGGCAAACCGATGCGGCGGAAGGCGGTGCGTTTTGCGCTGGTGCGGATTTGCAGATGATGATGCCTTTAATCTTGGCGGGTAATACAGACGCGTTGGAGCCAGAAATCGCCAAATTGCAGAATATGCACCAAGCTATGAAATATGCCCGCGTGCCAGTTGTGGCTGCAGTGGCTGGTTTGGCGCTGGGCGGTGGGTGCGAATTGTTGATGCACGCCACAAGGCGGGTGGCATTGTTTG